>NZ_JBEZKJ010000101.1:0-27722 GCF_040651675.1 Streptomyces sp. NPDC048415
CACTAATCAATAATTCAACCACCCCCGATGGGTCGGCCCACCACCCCCCCGCCGGGGGTTGGGGGGGGGGGCGCCCCGGCCCACCCGGCCCCCCCCCCTCCACGTACAGCCGAACCCGCTATGCGCCGAGCAGCTTGCGCACCCGCTCCTGCCCGACCGCGAGCAACAGCGTGGGCAGCCGCGGCCCCGTGTCGCGCCCGACGAGCAGGTGGTAGAGCAGCGCGAAGAAGGTGCGCTGGGCGACCTTGATCTCGGGCGGCAGCTCCTTGGCGGTGGCGTCGGCGCGGAAGCCTGCCTGGACCTTGGGGACGCCGTAGACGAGGTGGGTGAGCCCGTCGAGGGACCAGTTCTCGTCCAGTCCGTCCACCAGCAGCCGCAGCGACTCGCGGCCCTGGTCGTCGAGGGACTTGAGCAGTTCCACGTCGGGCTCGTCACGGACGACGGTCCGCTCCTCGGCCGGAACCTGGGTGTTGATCCAGGTCTCGGCCTTGTCGAGCCGCGGCCGGACCTCGTCCAGCGAGCCGAGCGGGTTCTCGGGGTCGAGTTCGCTCAGGATCCGCAGCGTCTGGTCCTCGGCGCCGGCGGTGATGTCGGCGACGGAGGCGAGGGTGCGGTACGGCATCGGGCGCGGTGTCTTCGGGAGCTCCCCGGCGGCGGTGCCCACCGCGCGTGCGTACGCGGCGGCGTCGGCCGGAAGCACGGACCCGTCCGTCACCTTGCCCGCGAGCTTGTCCCACTCGTCGTACAGCCGCTGGATCTCCTGGTCGAAGGCGATCTTGAACGACTGGTTGGGACGGCGGCGGGCGTACAGCCAGCGCAGCAGCTGCGGTTCCATGATCTGGAGCGCGTCGGCGGGGGTGGGCACCCCGCCCTTGCTGCTGGACATCTTGGCCATGCCGGAGATACCGACGAACGCGTACATGGGCCCGATGGGCTGCTTGCCGCCGAAGATGCCGACGATCTGGCCGCCGACCTGGAAGCTGGACCCGGGGGAGGAGTGGTCGACGCCGCTCGGCTCGAAGACGACACCCTCGTAGGCCCAGCGCATGGGCCAGTCGACCTTCCAGACCAGCTTGCCGCGGTTGAACTCGCTGAGCCGGACGGTCTCGGAGTACCCGCAGGCGGTGCAGGTGTAGGCCAGCTCGGTCGTCTCGTCGTCGTACGACGTGACGGTCGTCAGGTCCTTCTCGCACTGCCCGCAGTAGGGCTTGTACGGGAAGTACCCGGCGCCGGAGCCGCTGCCGTCGTCCTCGTCCGCCGCGCCCGAACCCTCGGCGGCCTCCAGCTCGGCCTCGTCGACGGGCTTCTGGCCCTGCTTCTTCACCGGGGCCTTCTTGGTCCGGTACTGCTCGAGGACGGCGTCGATGTCACCGCGGTGCTTCATCGCGAACAGCACCTGTTCCCGGTACGCGCCCGAGGTGTACTGCGCGGTCTGGCTGATCCCGTCGTACTCGACGCCCAGCTCGGCCAGCGCCTTGGTCATCGCGGCCTTGAAGTGCTCGGCCCAGTTCGGGTACTCCGAGCCCTTCGGGGCCGGCACGGAGGTCAGCGGCTTGCCGATGTGCTCGGCCCACGACTCGTCGATGCCCGCGACGCCCGCCGGAACCTTGCGGTAGCGGTCGTAGTCGTCCCAGGAGATCAGGTGGCGCACGGTGTGGCCGCGGCGCCGGATCTCGTCGGCGACGAGGTGCGGCGTCATGACCTCGCGGAGGTTGCCCAGGTGGATCGGGCCGGACGGCGAGAGCCCGGACGCGACGACAACGGGTTTGCCCGGGGCCCGACGCTCCGACTCCTCGATGACCTCATCCGCGTAACGGGAGACCCAGTCGGTGGTCTCGGTGCTCTGAGCCACGATCGGCACGTCCTTCTTTCTCATACGCCAGTACGGCTGACGGGACCATTCTCCCAGCTCGGGCGGGAACCGCGAAAACGGCTTTTCAGTGCGTGGGATACTGAGGTTTCGTAGGTATCGGCACTCCGTTGTCGACACCCCGTTACCGACACTCCCGGAACCCGAGCAGAACGGCACCCACCCATGGCCTCGGTCACGTCCCTCACCGCTTCCGTCCACCAGCGCCTCGCGGACGCCCTCTCGGCAGCCCTGCCGGAGGCCGGTTCCGCGGACCCGCTGCTGCGACGAAGCGACCGGGCCGACTTCCAGGCCAACGGGATCCTGGCCCTCGCGAAGAAGGCGAAGGCGAACCCGCGGGAGCTGGCGACGCAGGTCGTCGAGCGGATCACCACGGGCGAGGTGATCAAGGAGATCGAGGTCTCGGGCCCCGGCTTCCTGAACATCACGATCACCGACCGGGCGATCACCGAGAACCTGGCGGAGCGGTACGCGGACGGGGAGCGCCTCGGCGTGCCGCTCGCGGAGCACCCGGGCACCACGGTGATCGACTACGCGCAGCCGAACGTGGCGAAGGAGATGCACGTAGGTCATCTCCGCTCGGCCGTGATCGGTGACGCGGTGGTCCAGATCCTGGAGTTCACCGGCGAGAACGTCGTGCGCCGCCATCACATCGGCGACTGGGGCACCCAGTTCGGCATGCTCATCCAGTACCTGATCGAGCACCCGCACGAGCTGGACCACAAGCACGCCCGGGTGTCCGGCGAAGAGGCCATGTCGAACCTGAGCCGCCTGTACAAGGCGGCTCGCGCGATCTTCGACTCCGACGAGGAGTTCAAGACGCGGGCGCGGCGCCGGGTGGTGGACCTGCAGGCGGGCGACCCGGAGACGATCGCCCTCTGGCAGCTGTTCGTGGACGAGTCGAAGATCTACTTCAACTCGGTCTTCGACAAGCTGGACATGGAGATCCAGGACGCGGACATCGTCGGCGAGTCGGGATACAACGACATGCTGGAGGAGACGTGCCGCCTCCTGGAGGAGTCGGGCGTCGCCGTCCACTCGGACGGCGCGCTGTGCGTCTTCTTCGACGACATCAAGGGCCCGGACGGCAACCCGGTCCCGCTGATCGTCCGCAAGTCCGACGGCGGCTACGGCTACGCGGCGACCGACCTGTCGGCGATCAGGGACCGCGTCTTCAACCTGAAGGCCTCGACGCTCCTCTACGTCGTCGACGTCCGTCAGTCCCTGCACTTCAGGATGGTCTTCGAGACCGCGCGCAGGGCGGGCTGGCTGAACGACGACGTGACGGCGCACCAGCTGGCCTTCGGTACGGTCCTGGGCAAGGACGGCAAGCCGTTCAAGACGCGTGAGGGCGAGACGGTACGGCTGGTGGATCTGCTGGACGAGGCGATCGACCGCGCCTGTGCCGTCGTACGGGAGAAGGCGCAGGACCTCTCCGAGGAGGAGATCGCGGAGCGGGGTGCGCAGGTCGGCATCGGCGCGGTGAAGTACGCGGACCTGTCGACGTCCGCGAACCGCGACTACAAGTTCGACCTGGACCAGATGGTGTCGCTGAACGGCGACACGAGCGTGTACCTCCAGTACGCGTACGCCCGTATCCAGTCGATTCTCCGCAAGGCGGGCGAGGTCCGGCCTGCCGCCCACCCGGAGCTGGAACTGGCCTCCGCCGAGCGGGAGTTGGGTCTGCACCTTGACCGGTTCGCGGAGACGATCGCGGAGGTCGCCACCGAATACGCCCCGCACAAGCTGGCGGCGTACCTCTACCAGCTGGCGTCCCTCTACACGACCTTCTACGCGGAGTGCCCGGTCCTCAAGGCGGACACCCCGGCCCAGATCGAGAACCGCCTGTTCCTGTGCGACCTCACGGCCCACACCCTGCACCGGGGCATGGCCCTGCTCGGCATCAGGACACCCGAGCGCCTCTGACCGATGCCGTCAGGCACCGCGCCGCCCGCCAGGGCCCGTTGTCAGTGGCTGCCCCTACAGTCACGGACATGGCGACACTTCCGAACCCGCTGCCGATGCTGGCGGCCGACCCGAGCGGCCGCGCGCTCGGGCTTGAACTTCCGCCCGGGACGCTGGTCGAGGCGACGGACGAGTCCGGCCGGACCGAGCCGTTGCTGTGGTACGCACAGGAGCCGGCCCGGCCCGGGGACTGGCTGCGGCTGACACCCGCACGCCGGACGGCCGGGCTGCATCCGGTGCTGATCGGCGGCACGAACACACGGGGACCATGGCCGGAGAAGTGGGACCTGTGCCCGTCGCTGATGTCGTACGCGGGTGACCACGACGCCGAGGAGGTGCTCGCGGAGCTCTGGGAGGAGTACACGGACGACGCAGAGCAGCATGCGGGCGAGGACTATCCGGGCAAGGAGCGGGTCGAGGAGCTGTTCGGGCCGCCCGCGGAGCTCGACGAGACCCTCGCCCCGTTCGGGGCCGAGTGGCCGGGCTTCGCGACGGCCGGACCGCTCAGCGCCGACCCGGACACCCGGGCGGCCGGGGTGGCCGACTCCTTGGTCAGCGAGGGAAGTTGGCTCAAGCAGGCGCGTATCGCCCTGGTTCCGGCCCGCCGCAGCGCGGACATACCGGCCGCGATCGGCTGGAGCGGCTCGCTGAACTATGAGAGCGACGTGGCACGTCTGTGCGCCGTACTGCGCTCATGGGAGGACCGTTTCGGCATACGGGTCGTGGCGCTGACCTCCGACCAGGTGGTCGTCTCGGTGGCGGCCCCGCCGACGACGACCGCCGAGGCCGAGGCCGTCGCCGCCGAACATTTCGCGTTCGCCCCGGACAACGTCCTCCAGGGCCTCCACACCACCCTGCGTACGTACGCGGTCCACGACATCCTCGACAACCCCTCCTGGGGCTTCTGGTGGGACTGAGCAGCCTCCGCTAACCGCGCAGCCCCTTCCCGAGCCGCCGCAGCCCTTCCCCGATCTCGTCCGGGGTCTGGGTGACGAAGCACAGCCGCAGCGTCGACGCGTCCGGTGCGCCCGCGTAGAAGGGCGCCCCGGGCACGTAGGCCACGTCCTGCCGCAGCACGCGCGGGAGCAGGGCCGTGGTGTCGTACGACTCGGGCAGGCGTGCCCAGAGGAACATGCCGCCTTCCGGGCGGGTCCAGGTGGAGCCGGCCGGAAGGGCGCCGGCGAGGCCGGCCAGCATGGCGTCGCGCCGCTCGCGGTACACGCCCGCGACCCGCACCACATGGGCGTCCAGGTCCCGGTCGGCCAAGTAGCGTGCGGCGGCGAGCTGGTTGACGGTCGGGGTGTGCAGGTCGGCGGCCTGCTTGGCGACGACACAGGCCCGGCGCAGCGCGGCGGGGGCACGCAGCCAGCCCAGCCGCATCCCCGGCGCCATCACCTTGGAGAAGGATCCGAGAAGCACCGTACGATCCTCGGCGCCGGCGTACGAGGCGATCCACGGCACCCGTTCGCCCTCGAAGCGCAGCTCGCCGTACGGGTCGTCCTCGACGATCCACATCCCGCGCCGGGCGGCCACGGAGGCGACGGCGGCCCGTCGCGCACCCGGCAGAGTCCGCCCGGTCGGGTTCTGGAAGGTGGGCACGGTGTAGAGCAGTTTCGGCCGCTCCCGCACCACCAGCTCCTCCAACGCCGCCGGATCGATCCCGTCCTCGTCACCGGGCACCGCCACCACCCGCGCCCCGGCGAACGCGAACGCCTGAAGTGCCGCCAGATAGCAGGGATTCTCGACGAGCACGGTGTCGCCTGGCTCGAGCATGGCCGTGGCGAGCAGCGACAGCGCCTGCTGGGAACCGGTGGTGACGAGCACGTCGTCCGCCCCGGTCGGCAACCCCCGCACGCTCGTACGCTCGGCGAGCGCCGCCCGCAGCCCCGGCTCCCCCTCCGTCGTCGAGTACTGCAACGCCCGCGCGGACTCCTCCGCCAGCACATCCCGGTACGCGGCGGCGATCCCCTCCGTCGGCCGGCTCGGGGACGGGGACCGTGCCGTCGGGACGCCAGCGGTGGGCGGGGACGACACCCGGCGCGTCCAGTTCCAGGGCGTTCTGCGTGAAGAAGCGCTCGACGTCGTCCCTGGATCGCAGCACGAAGGTGAAGCCGCGCTCGGTGTACGCCCGCTGGACCGCGCGGATGTTCTCCGGGTTGACGTCACCGGTGAGGTGGCTGACGACCAGACGGCTGCCCGACGGCAGCGCGTCCACCAGCTCCCGCACGATCGGGTACGCCTCGGCGTCCTCGACGAAGTGCAGGACCGCCACGAGCACGAGGGCGACCGGCCGGTCGAAGTCGAGGGTCTTCGCCGCCTCTTCGAGGATCCGCGCGGGCTGCTTGAGTTCCGCGTCGACGTAGTCGGTCCGCCTCTCGGATCCGCGGGCGAGCAGGGCGCACGCGGGAGCCAGGACCACCGGGTCGTTGTCGACGTACACGACGCGCGAGTCCGGGCGGATCCGCTGGGCGATCTGATGGACGTTCTCCCGCGTCGGCAGACCGGTACCTATGTCCAGGAACTGGCGGATGCCCTCGTCCCGGGCCAGCGTGGTCACGGCCCGCCGCAGGAACTCACGGTTGTGCCGGATGTCGAGGTAGCCGCGCGGGTTGACGGCGAGCGCGGCGGCGGCCGCCTCACGGTCGACCGGGTAGTTGTCCTTGCCCCCGAGGAAGAGGTCGTAGACCCGCGCCGGATGCGCCTTGTTGGTGTCGATCCTCTTCAACAGCACCGCGAGGTCCTGGCTGAGAGCGTCACCGGGCATAAGGCCTCTCCCTGGAGAGTCGCGTCATTCAAGGAGCAACAACCTGGCCCCTGGGGGGAGTTTAGAGGGCCGGGACGGGAACCTAGCCTTCAGGCGCCGTTTCCCACTCGCTTCCGCCCAGCGGATAGTCGTACGCCGGACGCCCCGCGTTCCCGCTCGTGCGAAGGAGCTTCCCCCGGTCGTCTATCCGCACCGTGCCGTGCCGGTTCCCGCTGGACCACTCCAGCTCCAGGAACCAGCTCACATCGTGCGCCCGGGCGTGCGCCGTCACGTAGAACACCTCGGGGTCCGACTCGCTCACCTTGTACGGGAAGTCCCGCTGCCCGTCCTTCGGCGTGACGTCCGGCCGCCCGGCGTCGAGGTCCACGTAGAAGGACTTCGTCGACACTCCGCCGCCACAGCCCACGCCCATCGCGTAGTCGCTCCACGCGAGCGGCGCGCCCTTCTGTACGACGCGCACATGCAGCGCTTCCAGGACGACGGTCGCCTTCCCCGTCCCCTGCACGGTCAGCGTGAGCATCTGATCCTTGCCCGCGACCCCGCCGAGCGCGGTGACCCACTGGCGCGCGTCCTGCTCATTCGGCGGCGGGGGCACCTGGGCGGGATTCCGGTTCAGCAAGTAGTGCTGGCTGCACGCGTCTTCGAACCTGTACGGGTTGACGGCGACGGCGGGCGCGGTGGCACCGGTGGCGGCGGCCGCGCTCCGGCTCGCCGTCGCTGTCGCGGGCGCCGACGCCGACGAACCCGCCTCGCGCGAGGTGGAGGCCGACGGTGACGGGCGCTTCGCGTCGGGCGTCCCGGTGGCGGTCCGGGTGTGTTCGGGGGCACCCGCCACGGAGTCCGACCGCCCCGGCTCTCCGCCCTCGCGAGGGACGAGGTTCACGACGAGTGCGCCGGACACGACAGCGGCCGCCATCGCGGCACCGGCGAGCACGCCTGTACGCCGCCGCCCATTACGGCGTACGGCTTCCCCATCCGACGCCAACTCCGGCCCCAGGCCCGAGCCCGCTGCGGATACGGCATCCGCCGTGGCCCCAGCCTCACCCCCCACCGGGCTCTCCGCCCCCTTCCGCCCCCGCAGCGCATCGGCCCGCACCCACCTCCGATGCAGCTCCACCAGCTCCTCCGGAGTGGCCTTGCTCAGCCGCGCGAGCCGTTCCACGGGCGCGTAGTCCGTCGGTACGGCATCCCCGTTGACGTACCGATGGAGTGTCGACGCACTCACGTGCACGCGCTTGCCGAGCACCCCGTAACTGAGTCCGGAGCGCTCCTTCAACTCCCGCAGCAGCTCCGCGAACTCGTCCCCCGCCACCGTTCCTCCCTCCCCCGCGTCCCGGGCCGCGTTCCAGGGGGACACGATTCCCCCAGGTCACATCCCGTACGAACGTTCCGGCGTCCCGAATACCCCGGCAACCGTGGCGGCCGGGACGGATCACCGCGCAAGCTGAGGTCATCCAAGCACGCCGCTCCCCACGACCGGTCGAGCGGCCGCTCCAACCAGCCACACCACACCGACCACACAGGGGGATCACCCATGTCCGCACGCACCACCCGCACTCGCCTGCTCGCCGCCACGACGGTCGCGCTCGCCGCGCTCGCCCTCACGGCGTGCGACAACGGGCAGGGCGTACGGGACGAGGGCCCGTCGGCCGCGTCCAAGCCGTCGGCACACGCGAGCGAGTCGACGCCGGCCGGGAACTCGACGGCGAAGCCCGCGGCCAACAGCGGCAGCACGGGCGGCTCCACGGGCGGCTCCACGGGCAAGACCACCGCAGGCACGACGAGCGGCGCCACGGGCGGGACGACGGGCGGCACCACCCGCAACACCCCCTGCGGCGGCGCCAACACCAAAACCACCGCCACCGAAGTGACCCGCCCCCTCAACCATCTCCTCCTCACCGTCACCAACACCGGCTCGAAGAACTGCGACCTGACCGGCTACCCCATCGCCCGTTTCGGCGAGGCGCAGTCGGTCCCCCCGGTCGCGGAGGAGACCCACCCGCAGGCCGTCGTCACGCTCGCCCCAGGCGAGTCCGGCTACGCGGGCGTCCGCCTGTCGGCCGCGGACGGCAGCGGCGGCAGCGGCTACACGGCCAAGACCCTCACCGTCGGCTTCGACAAGGGCACCAGCGCACACCCCGCGCTGCCCGCCAAGGGCGTGTACGTCGACTCCAAGCTGACGGTGACGTACTGGCAGCAGGGCCTGGATGACGCGCTGGCCTACTGAAGCCGGGTCAGCGCAGCTTCTGGGCCGCCTCGGTGGCCCAGTAGGTGAGGATGTTCTGCGCCCCGGCGCGCTTGATGCCGGTCAGGGTCTCCAGGATGGCCTTGTCGCGGTCGATCCAGCCCCGCTCCGCCGCGGCCTCGATCATCGAGTACTCGCCGGAGATCTGGTAGGCGGCGACCGGCACATCCACCGCGTCGGCGACCTTCGCCAGGATGTCGAGGTAGGGTCCGGCCGGCTTGACCATCACCATGTCGGCCCCTTCCTCCAGGTCGAGGGCCAACTCCCGCAAGGATTCCCGTACGTTGGCGGGGTCCTGCTGGTACGTCTTCCGGTCGCCCTTCAGCGAGGAGGCGACGGCCTCCCGGAAGGGGCCGTAGAAGGCGGAGGAGTACTTCACGGTGTAGGCGAGGATCGCCACGTCCTCCCGCCCGATCTGGTCGAGGGCGTCCCGGACGACGCCGACCTGCCCGTCCATCATGCCGCTGGGCCCGACGACATGGGCGCCGGCGTCGGCCTGCACCTGGGCCATCTCGGCGTACCGCTCCAGGGTTGCGTCGTTGTCGACGCGGCCTTCCGCGTCCAGCACGCCGCAGTGCCCGTGGTCGGTGGTCTCGTCGAGACACAGGTCGGACATCACGAGCAGCTCATCGCCGACCTCGGCGCGCACATCGCGGATCGCCACCTGCAGGATCCCGTCCGGGTCGGTGCCGGGCGTCCCGACCGCGTCCTTCTTCCCGTCCTCCGGCACTCCGAAGAGCATGATCCCGGAGATCCCGGCCTCCAGCGCCTCCACGGCCGCCTTCTTCAGGCTGTCCCGCGTGTGCTGCACGACCCCCGGCATCGTGGCGATCGGCACCGGCTCGCTCACGCCCTCCCGCACGAAGGCGGGGAGGATGAAGTCAGCGGGGTGCAGCCGGGTCTCGGCGACCATGCGCCGCATGGAGGGCGTCGTACGCAGCCGCCGCGGCCGCGTACCGGGGAAGGATCCGTACTTGGTCATGGACCTACGCTACGCCTGCCCCAAGGGCACCCATGCCGACGATCTGTCGGGTTGATTCCAGCCCGCCCGGCGCTCGAGGACGAGCGCGAAGCGCGACAAGGGGGGTCTGGGGACGCAGCCCCAGGTACGGGACGGGCAGGGACGCAGCCCACAGGTACGGGACAGGCAGGGACCCAGCCCCCAGGTACGGGACAGGCAGGGGCGGAGGGGCGAAACCCGGTTCGGCCCCCGCCCCCACCGGCCTAGGTGGTCCGTCGCCGCCGCGCCCCGGGCCGGCGCTCACTGGGCCGGGTCACCGGATCCCCCGCCTCCACGGCGGCAGCCCGCCGCTGCAGCCCGAAGTCCGCCAACGCCTCCGCCAGCTTGTGCACCGACGGCTCCGGAGCCATGACATCAACCCGCAGCCCGTGCTCCTCGGCGGTCTTCGCCGTGGCCGGGCCGATACACGCGATCACGGTCACGTTGTGCGGCTTGCCCGCGATACCCACCAGGTTCCGCACGGTCGACGACGACGTGAACAGCACCGCGTCGAAGCCACCACCCTTGATCGCCTCACGCGTCTCCGCCGGCGGCGGCGAGGCCCGCACGGTCCGGTAGGCCGTGACGTCGTCGACCTCCCAGCCCAGCTCGATGAGCCCCGCGACCAGCGTCTCGGTGGCGATGTCGGCCCGCGGCAGGAAGACTCGGTCGATGGGGTCGAAGACGGGGTCGTAGGGCGGCCAGTCCTCAAGCAGTCCAGCCGCGGACTGCTCCCCGCTCGGCACCAGATCCGGCTTCACGCCGAAGGCGACCAACGCCTTCGCGGTCTGCTCCCCCACCGCGGCGACCTTGATGCCGGCAAACGCCCGCGCGTCGAGCCCGTACTCCTCGAACTTCTCCCGTACGGCCTTCACGGCGTTGACGGACGTGAACGCGATCCACTCGTAGCGGCCCGTCACCAGGCCCTTGACCGCGCGCTCCATCTGCTGGGGCGTGCGCGGCGGTTCGACGGCGATCGTCGGCACCTCGTGCGGCACGGCACCGTACGACCGCAGTTGGTCGGAAAGCGACGCCGCCTGCTCCTTCGTCCGCGGGACGAGCACCTTCCAGCCGAACAGCGGCTTGGACTCGAACCACGACAGCTGGTCGCGCTGGGCGGCGGCGGAACGCTCACCGACCACGGCTATCACGGGCCTGCCGCCGTCCGGGGACGGCAGCACCTTCGCCTGCTTCAGCGTCTGCGCGATGGTGCCGAGGGTGGCCGCCCAGGTGCGCTGACGCGTGGTCGTACCGGCGATGGTGACCGTCATCGGTGTATCCGGCTTGCGGCCCGCGGCCACCAGCTCGCCCGCGGCCGCGGCCACGGAGTCCAGCGTGGCGGACACGACGACCGTGCCGTCGGACACCCCGACCTCGGTCCAGCACCGGTCCGAAGCCGTCCGCGCGTCGACGAAGCGGACGTCCGCGCCCTGCGCGTCCCGCAGCGGCACACCGGCGTACGCGGGGACACCGACGGCGGCCGCGATCCCGGGCACCACCTCGAACGGCACACCCGCGGCGGCGCAGGCGAGCATTTCCTCGGCGGCGTACGTATCAAGTCCCGGGTCCCCGGACACCGCACGCACGACCCGCTTGCCGCCCCGTGCGGCCTCCATGACAAGATTGGCCGCGTCCCTCGACGCAGGGTCACCAACGGTTGTTGACGTGCCGTCAACAACCGTCAGCTGAGGCGTGCCTGTGCCCAAGTACGTATCCGGCGAAGTGTCCGGATCCGTGTGCAGCACGGCGACGCCTTGTCTGGCATGGACGCGGACCACGTCGAGCACCTCGTGCTCGGCGACGAGGACGTCCGCGTTCGCCAGCGCCTCGACGGCGCGCAGGGTCAGCAGTCCCGGATCCCCGGGTCCGGCACCGAGGAAGGTGACGTGCCCGTGTTCCGGACCGGCGGGAAGGTTGGTGGGGCTCAAAGTGCTCGCTCCCCCATCAGACCGGCCGCGCCCTTGGCAAGCATCTCGGCGGCGAGTTCACGGCCGAGCGCCATTGCTTGGTCATGTGTCTCGGGCACGGGACCGGTGGTGGACAGCTGCACCAGCGTCGAGCCGTCGGTCGTGCCGACGACGGCGCGCAGGCGCATCTCCTTGACAATCTGCCCGTCGGCCAGAAGGTCGGCGAGCGCGCCCACGGGTGCGCTGCAGCCGGCCTCCAGGGCGGCGAGCAGGGACCGCTCGGCGGTCACGGCGGCCCGGGTGAACGGGTCGTCGAGCTCTCCGAGCGCGGCGACGAGGTCCGCGTTGTGCGCGGCACACTCGATCGCGAGGGCCCCCTGGCCGGGGGCGGGCAAAACCATGTCGACGGACAGGAAGTCCGTCACTTCCTCACTGCGCCCCAGACGACTGATTCCGGCGGCGGCGAGCACGACGGCGTCGAGCTCTCCGCTGCGCACGTATCCGATCCGCGTGTCGACGTTCCCCCGGATGGCGACCGTCTCGATCGTCATCCCGTGGCCGCGCGCGTACGCGTTCAGCTGCGCCATGCGGCGCGGCGAACCCGTGCCGACGCGCGCGCCGTCGGGAAGGTCGGCGAACGCGAGCCCGTCGCGGGCGACGATGACGTCGCGCGGGTCCTCGCGCACCGGTACGGCGGCCAGCGCGAGGTCGTCGGGCTGCGTGGTCGGCAGATCCTTGAGGGAGTGCACGGCGAAGTCGATCTCACCGCGCAGCAGCGCGTCGCGGAGCGCGGTGACGAACACCCCCGTGCCACCGATCTGCGCGAGGTGCTCGCGGGAGGTGTCGCCGTACGTCGTGATCTCAACGAGCTCGACGGGCCGTCCGGTCACCCGGCTCACGGCATCCGCCACCTGCCCGGACTGGGCCATGGCGAGTTTGCTCCGCCTGGTCCCGAGCCTCAATGGCTGCTCATTCATGCTCGCCCTCGGTTCTTGGCGTTCTCGGTGTTGTTCTCGGCCCGCGAGACGGCGGCGACCGTCTCGGGGTCCAGGTCGAACAGGGTCCGCAGTGCGTCCGCGTACCCGGCGCCGCCGGGTTCCGCGGCCAGTTGCTTGACCCGTACGGTCGGCGCGTGCAGCAGCTTGTCCACGACGCGCCGCACGGTCTGGGTGATCTCCCCGCGCTCCTTCTCGTCGAGGCCGGGCAGCCGTCCGTCGAGCCGCGCGATCTCGTTCGCGACGACGTCGGCGGCCATGGTGCGCAGCGCCACGACGGTGGGAGTGATGTGCGCGGCCCGCTGGGCGGCGCCGAAGGCGGCCACCTCGTCGGAGACGATCCGGCGCACCTGGTCCACATCGGCGGCCATCGGCGCGTCGGCCGACGCCTCGGCGAGCGACTCGATGTCGACGAGGCGCACCCCGAGCAGCCGGTGCACGGCCGCGTCGATGTCTCGGGGCATCGCGAGGTCCAGCAGCGCGAGCACGGGGGCGGGGCGGGGCACCTCGACGACGGGCTCGGGCCTGCGACGCTCGGGCACCCGCCCGACGGTGGCCACGGCGGCGGCGAGCGCGGTGATCAGCTCGGCGTCGACATCGGGCATACGACGGTTGTCACGGCGCTCGACGGTTCCGGTGCCCTTGTCCACCCAGGCCGCGTGCTGCTCCAGCGTGGCCGCGTCCATGCCGGCCACGGCGGCCTCTCCCATCACGGAGAAGCCGGTGGCGCCCTGCACGGCGGACAGGTCGAGGGGGCAGCCCTCCTCGGTGCCGACGCTCGTGGGCGCGAGGGTGCCGCCCGGACCCGCGGGGGCGTCGTCCCGTACGGCCGCGGGCGTGCCCGTACGTCCTTCCAGGGCCGCCGCGACGGTCTCCGCCGTCAGGACGAGCCCCGTCGCGCCCGTACAGGACACGGCGATGTCGGCACGTGTCAGCTCGACCGGTACCGAGTCCATCGGTACCGCGCGGGCCAGCACGTCCGTGTCGTCGCCGTCGGTGAGGACCTGGGCGAGGCGCTCGGCGCGGTCGTGGGTGCGGTTGGCGATCACGATCTCGCCGACCCCGGCACGCACGAGGGTGGCCGCGGCCAGCGAGGACATCGAGCCCGCGCCGATCACCAGGGCCTTCTTGCCCTTGATCCAGCCCTCGGCCGCGGCGCCGGCGGACAACTGCTCCAGACCGAACGTGACCAGGGACTGGCCCGCGCGGTCGATGCCGGTCTCGGAGTGGGCGCGCTTGCCGACCCGCAGCGCCTGCTGGAACAGGTCGTTCAGAAGGCGGGCCGCGGTCTGCAGCTCCTGCGCGGTGGCGAGCGCGTCCTTGATCTGGCCGAGGATCTGGCCCTCGCCCACGACCATCGAGTCGAGCCCGCAGGCCACCGAGAAGAGGTGGTGGACGGCCCGGTCCTCGTAGTGCACGTAGAGATAGGGGGTGAGCTCCTCGAGCCCGACCCCGCTGTGCTGGGCGAGCAGCGTGGACAGCTCGGCGACGCCCGCGTGGAACTTGTCCACGTCGGCGTACAGCTCGATGCGGTTGCAGGTGGCGAGCACCGCGGCCTCGGTGGCCGGCTCGGCGGCGAGGGTGTCCTGCAGCAGCTTCATCTGGGCGTCCGCGGACAGCGCAGCCCGCTCCAGGACGCTGACCGGAGCGCTGCGGTGGCTCAGCCCGACGACGAGGAGACTCATGCCGGCATCACGGCGGGGACGTCCCCGTCAGGTCCTTTGCCGTTGTTCTCCTGGGCGGCCGTGACCACGGCGGACGCCTGCGCCTCGGCCTCCTCGCCGGCCTTGCGCTGCTCGTGGAAGGCGAGGATCTGCAGCTCGATGGAGAGGTCGACCTTGCGTACGTCGACGCCGTCCGGGACGGACAGGACGGTCGGCGCGAAGTTCAGGATGGAGGTGACTCCGGCGGCGACGAGCCGGTCGCAGACCTGCTGGGCGACTCCCGGCGGGGTCGTGATGACCCCGATGGAGACGCCGTTCTCGTCGACGATCTTCTCCAGGCCGTCGGAGTGCTGCACGGCGATCCCGGCGACCTGCTTCCCGGCCATTTCGGGGTCGGCGTCGATGAGCGCCGCGACCCTGAATCCACGGGACGCGAACCCTCCGTAATTGGCCAGCGCGGCGCCAAGGTTACCGATACCGACGATCACAACCGGCCAGTCCTGGGTCAGGCCCAGCTCGCGGGAGATCTGGTACACGAGATACTCGACGTCGTACCCCACACCGCGCGTCCCGTAGGAGCCGAGGTAGGAGAAGTCCTTGCGCAGCTTCGCGGAATTGACCCCCGCCGCGGCCGCGAGCTCCTCGGAGGAGACCGTGGGTACCGAGCGCTCCGACAGTCCGGTGAGGGCTCGGAGGTACAGCGGAAGCCGGGCGACGGTGGCCTCGGGAATCCCTCGGCTGCGGGTCGCCGGTCGGTGAGTTCGGCCAGTTGCCACGGTGCTCCTGCGGGTAGAGCGGGGCTGCAGGCGGTCACACGTTCCTAGACCGCCCCGTCGAATGCAGGCTATGTCTTTGTGAACGCGTGCACAAAGATAGTGTCCGATTTGCCCGGCCAACGTGACCGGGGTCACGCATGCCCGGCGCGCGCGTATGGAACTGGCGCGCACGCAGCTTCGTTCCGCACCTGAAGGGGGCAAAACCGCACACTCTCCTCAACGAATCCCGCCCCCGAGACCAATCGCCGTCGATCCTAGGCGACTTTCCGGACCACTTGGACTACCCAGTCAGGTCACGTAGAGGTCAAGGGTGGCGTTCCCCTCACGGAATTCACTGTGTGAGGGCTTTGCGAAGGCGCGCCTCGTCGACACGCCAGAACGTGTGCTGGGCACCGTCGACCAGCACCACGGGGATCTGCTCCCAGTACGCGCGGTGCAGTTCCTCGTCCTCGGTGATGTCCTTCCTCTCCCAGGGAACACCGAGATCGGCACACACCTTCTCGATCACTTCCTGTGCGTCATCACACAGATGGCACCCGGGCTTCCTGATCAGCGTGACCAGGCGCTCCCCGGGCGCCTTCCTCTCCTTGCGGCGCTCGCTGCGCCGGAACACGGGACTCATACCGGCCATTGTCCCGCCGCCGGCGCACCATGCGTATCGGACGCCGGATCAGTTCTTTAACGGCTCGGTCGCGGAGAGTTCACAGCACCGAATCCTGTCGACTCCGGAACCACCGAACAGACTGGCTATGCTCACGACATGGCCGCTCTCGGATGGCTCACTCCCCGTAGGCGCTCCGCCACGGCGCGGAGCGTGTTGGCAGGCGAGGCCTCGGCGGAGGCAGCGCGCAAGTCCTCGCAGGAACTGCAGGACCAGAAAGAACTGGCAGAACTGGCAGAACTCGCGCCCGACGCCGCCGCGCCGGAACCGGAGTTCCCGGTGCTGGGCGACGAGAAGGCCGCCGCGTTCTTCGATCTCGACAACACCGTGATGCAGGGCGCCGCCCTCTTCCACTTCGGCCGGGGCCTGTACAAGCGGAAGTTCTTCGAGACCCGCGACCTCGCCCGATTCGCCTGGCAGCAGGCCTGGTTCAGGCTGGCCGGCGTCGAGGACCCCGAGCACATGCAGGAGGCGCGCGACTCGGCGCTGTCCATTGTGAAGGGCCACCGGGTCTCGGAGCTGATGTCGATCGGCGAGGAGATCTACGACGAGTACATGGCCGAGCGGATCTGGCCGGGAACGCGCGCCCTCGCCCAGGCCCACCTGGACGCGGGCCAGAAGGTGTGGCTGGTCACGGCGGCCCCGGTGGAGATCGCCACGGTGATCGCGCGCCGCCTCGGCCTGACGGGAGCGCTGGGCACGGTCGCGGAGTCGGTCGACGGCGTCTACACCGGCAAGCTGGTCGGCGAACCGCTGCACGGCCCGGCGAAGGCGGAGGCCGTCCGCGCCCTGGCCGCGGCGGAGTGCCTGGACCTCTCCCGCTGCGCGGCCTACAGCGACTCCCACAACGACATCCCGATGCTCTCCCTCGTCGGCCACCCCTACGCCATCAACCCCGACACCAAGCTCCGCAAACACGCCCGCACCTTCGACTGGCGCCTGCGCGACTACCGCACGGCCCGGAAGGCGGCAAAGGTCGGCATCCCGGCAGCCGCGGGCGTCGGCGCGGTGGCAGGCGGCACAGCGGCAGCGATCGCCTTGCACCGCCGCCGCCGCTGACAGGTCTTTTTCAGCCCGTCCGGCGTTCAAGCACGAGCGCGAAGCGCGACAGGAGTGTCTGGGGGCGCGGCCCCCGGATTCCGGACGGGCACGGGCGCAGGTGGCGAAACCCGCTGGTCCGGCACTTACGCCGGATGCCCACGCCACGGCCGGAACCCGGCATTCTCGCAGTCCTACCCGCACCGGCCCTCCGCCAGTCCCCTCAGCCGCACATGGCCACAACACGCCCTGCACTCAGACGGAACGCGGACCCAACCGATCAACAACCGGTCACCAAGCGGTACTTGAACAGACGCCGATCAGTAACGGAAGCGTCGTAATCGGTGATTTGAGCAACTGGGTGTAGCACTGCCTGTACTAAGCGTTATTCTCCTCAGACGCAAACCGGTACCCATCCGTCGCTACGTCGGGTGAACGGTCCCGCACTGCACGTGATGGAAGCTCTGCCTCTGGGAGTCCCGTGTACTCACACGTCGGGGTTGACGCCTCGGGCCTGGCTACGCTGCGCGCAACGGTCCTGGACCGTCTGCGCGGCTTCGTCCCCACCGCGTACGCCGTCCCCGCCCTCGCCGCGCCCGCGCCCGTCGGCCCCTGCTACGCCCTGGCCGACGGCAACGCGGCCGTCGGCAGGCGGAGCCGCTCAGGCTCCGCCACCACCGCACGCCGCCCGGCCGCAGACAGCGACAGCGCCCGGATGATGGACCTCGTGGAGCGCGCCCAGGCCGGCGAGGCCGACGCCTTCGGACGGCTCTACGACCAGTACAGCGACACCGTGTATCGCTACATCTACTACCGCGTCGGCGGAAAGGCGACCGCGGAAGACCTCACGAGCGAGACGTTCCTGCGCGCCCTGCGCCGCATCGGAACCTTCACCTGGCAGGGCCGCGACTTCGGCGCCTGGCTGGTCACCATCGCCCGCAACCTGGTCGCCGACCACTTCAAGTCCAGCCGCTTCCGGCTGGAGGTGACCACCGGCGAGATGCTCGACGCCAACGAGGTCGAGCGCAGCCCCGAGGACTCCGTCCTGGAGTCCCTCTCGAACGCGGCGCTGCTGGACGCCGTGCGACGCCTCAACCCCCAGCAGCAGGAGTGCGTCACCCTGCGCTTCCTGCAGGGGCTCTCGGTCGCCGAGACCGCCCGCGTGATGGGCAAGAACGAGGGCGCCATCAAAACCCTCCAATACCGGGCCGTACGCACCCTGGCCCGGCTCCTCCCGGACGACGTGCGCTGATACCCGTACAAAACCCGAAAACGCCTCCGTACGCTCAGCAACGCTCAACTCACCTTCCGTAAAAGTCCGTTGACTTCGCTTCCGATCATCCGGCGTCCGTAACCCAAGTGCCGCGACGCTCGTTGTGCGGGATACAGGCTCCCTGTGGTCACTCCCTGGCCACCTCCGATCACTCGATCGTGTGGATGTGGTCAGGGAGTGCAACCCTCAGGACCCCCTGGGGAGTCGACCGTCTTGACGAGAGGAGGTGCCGCCAGTGATCGCGAACGTATCGGCACACCGGCGGGCGAACGCCTTCGCCCAGGCCCTGGAGGAGTCCGACCAGGGCACGGCGGCCGAGCAGCCCGATGGATCGGCACCATCCCCGGCTGCTGCGGAACAGACCGAGCAGGGCCTGCTGTTGGCCCTCGCCACCGGTCTCGGCGAGCTGCCCAAACCGGAGCTGGACCCCGAGGTCAAAGTCGTGCAGCGGGCACAGCTCGTCGCCGCGATGGAGGCCATGCTGCTGGAAGGCACCGCCGCCGGAGGCGAGGGTTCGGGCCCTTCCGTGCCCGAACAGCGTGCCCCTCGGGCCAGGGGCACGCACCGGGCGAACGGCCTGGGGAAGTTGCGACCGCGTTCCCGACTGTCGAAGAGTCTCGCCGCGGGCGGGCTCACCGTCGGTGTGGCCGCGGGAGCCTTCGGCGGTGTGGCGGCCGCCAGCTCCGACGCCCTGCCCGGTGACTCGCTCTACGGGCTCAAGCGAGGCATGGAGGACATCAAGCTGGACCTGGCCCACGGCGACAGCCACCGGGGCGAGCTCTATCTCGACCAGGCGTCCACCCGTCTGAACGAGGCGCGCAGGCTGATGGAACGCGGCCGCTCGGGTCGCCTCGACCACGAGTCGCTGGGCGAGATCCGCCGCGTCCTGTCGGGCATGCAGCACGACGCCTCGGAAGGCCACCGCCTGCTGCACGAGGCGTATGAACGGGACGGCTCGCTGGGCCCCATCCAGGCCCTGTCCGCCTTCTCCCAGTCGCACCGCCAGGCCTGGGGCGCACTGCGCGAGCGGCTGCCGGTCCAGCTCGGTGACGTCAGTGACCAGGTGTCGTCGGTCTTCGACGCCATAGACGAAGAGGTCGGCCCGCTGCGCTCGCTGCTGCCCCAGCCGCCCGCCCCGGAGGGCACCGGCCGCCACCGGGGCAGCAGCGCGGAGTCCACCGGCTCGTCCGGCACGGACCGTCCCGTGCCCAGCGCCGGCGGCTCCGCCACCGGCAGTCACAGCAGCGGCAAACCCAAGCCCTCCAGCTCGGGCAGCAGCGGCGAAGGCCTCCTCGGCGGCAACACGGGCGGCCTCCTCGACCCGCCCAAGGACGACACCAGCACATCCCCGTCCAGCAGCAAGACCACCTCGTCCGCCGCACCGGACGTCACCCTGCCGCCCCTGCTCCCGGGCCTCCTCCCAGGCCTGGGCATCGACGGCGAGGACACGAAGTAACTCCGATACGGCGGTGGGGGTGCCCTTCTGGGAAAGGGCACCCCCACCGCCGTACACACCGTCAAAACCCCCAGCAGACGCGGGCGCACCCCCGACGCCAGAACCTCCAGCAGGCGCCAGCGCACCCCCCTCAGAAGAACACCGACCTCCGCTGCACCAGCAACTTGTACAGCGTGTGCTGGATCTGTTCCCGGACCTGGTCCGTCAGGTTGAACATCAGCATCGGGTCCTCGGCCGCCTCCGGCGGATAGCCGTCCGTGGGGATCGGCTCGCCGAACTGGATCGTCCACTTGGTGGGGAGGGGGACCGCGCCGAGCGGGCCCAGCCACGGGAAGGTCGGCGTGATCGGGAAGTACGGGAAACCCAGCAAGCGCGCGAGGGTCTTCGCGTTGCCGATCATCGGGTAGATCTCCTCCGCGCCGACGATCGAGCACGGGATGATCGGGGTGCCCTGGCGCAGGGCGGTGGAGACGAAGCCGCCGCGGCCGAAGCGCTGGAGCTTGTAGCGCTCGCTGAAGGGCTTGCCGATGCCCTTGAAGCCCTCCGGCATCACGCCGACCAGTTCGCCGCGCTCCAGGAGCCGTTCGGCGTCCTCCGCGCAGGCGAGCGTGTGACCGGCCTTGCGGGCCAGCTCGTTGACCACCGGCAGCATGAAGACCAGGTCGGCCGCCAGCAGGCGCAGGTGGCGGTTCGCGGGGTGGTTGTCGTGGACGGCGACCTGCATCATCAGCCCGTCCAGCGGGAGGGTGCCCGAGTGGTTGGCGACGATCAGGGCACCGCCCTCGGACGGGATGTTCTCGATGCCCTTCACCTCGACCCGGAAGTACTTCTCGTACAGCGGCCGGATCAGGGACATCAGGACCTGGTCGGTGAGCTCGGCGTCGTAGCCGAAGTCGTCGATCTCGTAGTCCCCGGTGAGCCGGCGGCGCAGGAAGGACAGCCCGCCGGCGATGCGCCGTTCCAGGCCTCCGCCCTCCTGCGGCTTCTGGGGCAGCTGTTCCTCACGGGTCACAGAAACATCATCCTGCGCCGCGCCCCGCCTCGGCAGGGGCTGGACCTCACGTACCACCCCGGGCTCGCCCTTGCGCCGGCTGCCGGCGGCCCGGCGGCGCGCCGGGCGCTGCGCCGTGGCCGCGCGCGACCGGTCGTCATCGAACGGAATGACTTTGGCGTCCGCCATTGTTGATGCGCTCCTCAGTTGGCGCTCTGCGTCGGGGGGTGGCCGCCGCCCAGAGGGGGCAGCGCGGCGATCCGGTCGACGGCCCCCGCAAGGACCTCGGGGGGCAGGAGTCCGGGCCCCCGGCTGCGGGCGAAGTCCGCGAAGGTCTCCGCCGTCGTGTACTTCGGCTTGTATCCCAGCGTCTCGCGCATCTGGTTCGTCGCCACGACCCTGCCGTGCGTCAGCAGCCGCAGCTGCTCCGGCGAGAAGTCCGTCATGCCCAGGGTACGCACCGCCGTGCCCGCCCAGGTGAGCGCGGGCAGCAGCAGCGGCACCGTGGGCCGGCCGAGGCGCCGCGCGCACTGCGAGAGCAGCAGCACACCGTCGCCCGCGATATTGAACGTGCCGCTGTTGAGCGTGCCGCGCTCGGGCTCGTGCGAGGCGAGCCGCAGTACGTCGATGACGTCGTCCTCGTGCACGAACTGCAGCCGCGGGTCGTAACCGAACACGGTCGGCAGCATCGGCAGCGAGAAGTACGAGGCGAGCGGCGAGTCCGCGCTCGGCCCCAGGATGTTCGCGAACCGGAGCACGCACACGGCGACATCGGGTCGCCGGCGCGCGAACCCTCGCACATACCCCTCGACCTCCACCGTGTCCTTCGCGAAGCCGCCGCTGGGCAGTGACTTGGGCGGCGTCGTCTCGGTGAACACGGCCGGATCACGCGGCGCGGACCCGTACACGTTCGTACTGGACTTCACGACCAGCCGCTTCACGGTCGGCGACTTCTGGCAGGCGCCCAGCAGCTGCATGGTGCCGATGACGTTGGTCTCCTTGACCGTGGTCCGGCTGCCGCTGCCCAGCGCCGTGCCCGTCACGTCCATGTGCACGACCGTGTCGACGGAGTGCTCGGCGAGCACCCGCGCGATGGTGGGCTGCCGGATGTCGGCCTGCACGAAGTCGGCGCCGCCGAGATGGTGCTCGGGCGGCACGGCGTCCACGGCGACGACCCGGTCGACCTGCGGATCACGCTGGATCCGTCGTACGAACCGGCCTCCCAGCTGTCGGGCCACTCCGGTCACGAGCACGACCTTCCCCAAGATCAGCGCCTTCCTTCCAGAAGTTCCAGAAACTGGACGTAGCTCCGCTCGTACCCTGCCGGGTTCCCCGTGTGCCGCCAACCTAGCGGGTCGATGTTGCGCTGTGATGACCGCCCGATGCACGAAGTGACGACAGCCACAGACGTACGATCAGACCAAGCCATTCGGCCTACAGGCGCACGCACACTCATGCGGCCGGGATACGACTGTGGCCCCCCACCAGTCGGCGGGGGGCCACAGTGCGCGCTTGGCGGCGCCGCTTACTTCTTGTTGCGACGCTGAACGCGAGTGCGCTTGAGCAGCTTGCGGTGCTTCTTCTTCGCCATCCGCTTGCGCCGCTTCTTGATAACAGAGCCCACGACTACCCTCGCTCACTTCTCTTTACTCGGTGCTGGGCTGCATGGGCCCACACGACCTATGAGGGGCCAGCCTACCGGTCCGAGCTCCGAGGGCGTAATCGAGGGCAATCGAGGGGTTCCGGGAGATCTTCGAACGGTCTCCCGGAACTCCGTCAGGCCGTCTCCACCCCCACATAGCTCTCGCGGAGGTACTCGTGAACCGCTTGCTCCGGCACCCGGAAGGACCTCCCCACCCGGATCGCCGGCAGATGACCGCTGTGCACCAAGCGGTACACGGTCATCTTCGACACTCGCATCACCGAGGCGACTTCCGCCACGGTAAGGAACTGAACCTCGTTCAGAGGCCTCTCGCCTGCAGCCATGACACACCTGAACCTTCCGCACTCGACGGCCACCGGCTTCCCCTTCCGGTGACTCTTCGTCGTTGCGTGCTCACTCCCCAATGTAGGGGCGGGTGATGCGAGTGGGGAAGAGGGGATGGCATCGGCCGCCTACTGTGACAGACACGCTCGATTGAGTACATAGCGAGTAAGCGGTCGGTAGTAATCAGACCGCACAGCGTCATCAAGCGGAACGACGACGGACACCTGCCCCTCTGCCTCTCCGACGAAGAGCGCAGGATCGTCCGTATCGGCCAGCCCCATCGCCTCAAACCCCAGCTGACCTGCTCCGCAGACCCAGCCGTGGTCCCCGATCACCAAGTCCGGGAGCGGCCCGCCACCCTCCGCCGCGGCGGTCAGAACGGTCCGAACCGGGAGCGGTGAGTGGGTGTGTGCGCCGGTCGCACGACCGGTGGCCCGCACGCCGGGTTCGCGCACCAGCGCGACGCCTTGTACGTAGTCAAGGTTGTACGTGCGTAGTCCGAACCGGGTCGTTATGTCGACACAGCTACCCTGCGCGGGGGTGAGGACGGTACACCCCGCCGCCGACAGGGCGTCCGCGATCGCGGCGTAGAACCCGAGCAGCCGGTGCGGGTGACCGGTCCCGAGAAGGACCGTTTCGCGACGGCGGGCGACCTCCCCGAGCCGTTCCGCGAACGCGTCGAGAGCCGCCAACGTCAGCTCAGGATCGATCACATCATGCCCTGAGGTGTGCGACGGATCGGCCGAGACCCCGCACTTGTCGGCCATCAACTCAATCAAGTCGCGCTGCCGCCAGGTGTATTCGGGGTCCAGCCCGAGCAGCACACGGGGATCACGGGCGGCGAAGAGCCGATAGCTGCGCAGGCTCTCCTCGCGTGAGGTGGCCACGGGCCCGGCCAACCGGGCGGCCAGCAGGTGTGCACGCAATGCTCCGGTGCTCAACACGACAGCGATGCTGACGCATTTGCCGGAGGTTAGCCCCGAAAATCCGGAAAAGGCCGCACAGTTGGCGTAATGGAGATCTTTGGCCCGCCCCTACGGCAACAGCCCCCGCAGCGGAAACACGGCCCGTCGAGTAGCGACCACAGCCTGGTCGAGCCGATCGGCCGGGTCATACCCGGACTCCCACCCCTTCCAGGACACCGGCCACCGTCCATCAGTCATCCGCACCGGCGCCAACTGCCGCGTACGAGCGAACACTTCCTGCCGCCAGCTCTCGGGAATCACCGTCTCGGGCTCGAGGGGCCGCCCCGCCGCGACGGCGACAAGATGCGTCCAGGACCGCGGCACCACATCCACCACCGCGTAGCCGCCCCCGCCCAGCGCGACCCACCGCCCGTCCGCGTACTCGTGCGCCAACTCATGACAGGCGACCTGCACAGCCCGCTGCGCGTCGAGCGACACGGCCAGATGCGCGAGCGGATCCTCGAAGTGCGTATCGGCCCCGTGCTGCGTGACGAGCACCTGCGGCCGGAAGTCGGCGATGAGCTCGGGCACCACGGAGTGAAAGGCCCGCAGCCACCCCGCATCCCCGGTCCCGGCGGGCAGGGCCACATTGACGGCGGATCCCTCCGCGCTGGAGGCGCCCGTCTCCTCCGGCCACCCTGTCTGCGGAAACAGCGTCCGAGGATGCTCGTGCAACGAGATCGTCAGCACCCGCGGATCCTCCCAGAACGCCGCCTGGACCCCGTCCCCGTGGTGCACGTCCACATCCACGTACGCGACCCGCTCGGCGCCCAGCTCGAGCAGCCGCGCGATGGCCAGCGAGGCGTCGTTGTAGATACAGAACCCGGACGCGCCCCCCGGCATCGCGTGATGCAGCCCGCCCGCGAAGTTCACCGCGTGCAGCGCGTCCCCGCGCCACACCGCCTCGGCGGCCCCCACGGACTGCCCGGCGATCATCGCGGACACCTCGTGCATTCCGGCGAACGCGGGATCGTCCATGGTCCCGAGCCCGTACGCGGTGTCGGCGGCCTCCGGATCGGCGGACGCGGCCTTGACCGCCTCGACGTAGTCCTCGCGGTGCACGAGCCGCAGTGTCGAGTCCCCGGCCGGCTTGGCCGCGACCACGTCGACCTCGCGATCGAGCCCGAAGGCGTCGACCAGTCGCCGGGTCAGCGCCAGCCGGATCGGATCCATCGGATGATCCGGACCGAAGTCATAGCCCGTTACTGCCTCGTCCCACATCAGCTGTGCGCGGCCGCTCATGCTCGTCACCGTATCGGTCCGGTTCGGCATTGAACGACCTGGCGTACCCCAAGGTCACCAGGACCAGCACCATCGGTACGAGCATGGCACCCCGGTAGCTCCAGGCGTCCCCCAGCGCCCCCACCAGCGGCGAGCCGATCAGGAACCCCACGTAGTTGAAGATGTTGAGCCGGGCGATGGCGGTGTCCGACGCGCCGGGGAAGAGCCGTCCGGCCGCCGCGAAGGTCTGCGGCACGATCACGCACAGCCCGAGGCCCAGCAGCGTGAACCCGAGCATGCCCACCCAGGCTCCGGGCGCGAGCGCCACCACCGCGAACCCGAGCGCCGCCACCACCGCCCCCAGCCGTACGACGGCCACGGCCCCGAACCGCCGCACCCCGAAGTCCCCGATCGCCCGCCCCAGCAGCGTCGTCACCATGTACACGTTGTACGGAACGGTCGCCAGCTGCTCCGAACTGCCGAGCACGTCCTGGAGGTACTTCGCACTCCAGTTGGAGACCGTCGAGTCCCCGATGTACGCGAACGTCATCACCAGGCAGAGCGGCAGCAGCAGCTTGAACACGACGGGCCCGGCCTTGCCCGCTCCACCCTGCTCGACGGGGGCGCCCCCGTCGACGTACCACCGACTCCCCACGAACGTGGCCGGAAGCAGCACCAGCACGACCGGCAGATACGACACGAACAGCGACAGATGCCAGTGCGCACCCGCCCACGCGACCGAGGCGCCCATGATCCCGCCCAGGCTGTACGCGGCATGGAAACCCAGCATGATGCTGCGCCCGTACGTCCGCTGAAGGCTCACCCCGAGCATGTTCATGGAGGCGTCGAGTCCGCCGACCGCGAGGCCGAAGGCGCCGAGCGCGACCGCGACCTCGACGAGGTGGTCACCGGCCCCTACACCGAGCAGCGCGAGCAGCACGACGGGCTGGGACCAGCGCAGCAGCCGACTGGGCCGGACGCGCTTGACCAGGTGCTCCGTCGTCACGCTGCCGACGCCGGCGAGGATGGGCACGGCCGCCAGGAAGGCCGGCAGCAGCGCGTCGGATATCCCGTAACGGTCCTGGATGGCCGGGATGCGCGTCACGAGCAGCGCGAAGGTGGCGCCCTGAGCGAAGAAACTGAACGCCAAAGAGGCCCTACCGCGCCGCAGCACATCTGTCATGGCGGCGAGCGTAGGGCCCCGGCTTACCGGTGGGTAGATCAAGCCGAAGATGAATTTTGCTCAGCTCTTCGGCGTGGATCGTTCAGCCGGCGTCGTTCAGCGGCGCGTCTCGGCCTCGGCGGCGAGCTCGGTCTCCAGCATCTTCTCCATCGGGACGACGGCCAGGCGCCCGCTGAGCAGGAAGGCCAGGGCCATCGCGCCCACCATGACGACCGTGCCGAGCCAGACCATGGTGTCGATCGGCAGCGTGTACGCGCCCACGACCCGCGCCACGCACTCACCGAGCAGCGCCACACCCCAGACGAGGGAGAAGACCCGCTCGGCCTTCCGGAACCGCTCGGAGCCGGCCATCAGCCGATCCCACGCGGCACCCTTGGCCACGTCACCCTTGACGAGGAACGGCTTCATCGCCTGCGTCATCATCGGCCTGCCGAGCTTCACGGACACCAGGATCCCGATGCCGACCGCGCTGCTGACCCCGCTGTCCTTGGCCAGCATCAGCCGCGGGTCACCGGCGACCAGGCTGAGCGCCAGCCCGACGACGTTGACGAAGAGGATCAGCCCCGCCAGGGCGTTCACCTTGCGCTCCGTCACCACACTCCACACGGTGCGCAGGGCGGGCACCACGCTGCTCCAGCCGAGCGCCGCCATGGTGCTCATGCCGAACCCGTTCCTCAGCAGGTAATACGACCCGACCGGCACAGCCACGTCCAGGATCAGCGGCAGGAAGCTGGGCCGGGCGGAGGCCGCGCTGTCCGCGGTGTCCGTGCTGGTGGCTTCGGTGCTGATCTCGGTGGCGGTAATGCTCATGATCGGGTCCCTCCGTCGTCACTGTGTACGTCCCGTTGCGATGTACTCAGCTTCGCGGTCGGACCCCGTCCGCCAACAGAAACGATCGTCCGGAGCTCCGCATGACAAATGTCAGTGCCAGGCCAAGGAGACCGTCATACGAGCAGGTCAGCCAACTCCCCCAGATCTGAGAAGAGTTGAGTGGCACCGACGAGCCTGGCCGCGGGCGTCATGGCCGTGAACCCGTAGACGTCCATCCCCGCCGCGTTGGCCGCCCGCACCCCCAGCGGACTGTCCTCGACCACGACACACTTCTGAGGCCGTACGCCCATCCGCTCGGCCGCGTACAGAAAGAGATCCGGCGCCGGCTTGCCCCGCCCCACGTCCTGCGAACTGAAGACCCGGTCCTCGTCGAACCACCGGTCAAGCCCGGTCTTCCGATGCCCCACCCGGATCCGCTCATGACTCCCGGAGGAGGCCACGCAGTACGGCACTCCGTCCGCGGCGAGCTTCTCCAGGACCTGCACAGCACCGGGTACCGGCTCCAACTCCCGCTGGAATGCGGCGAAGACGCGCGCGTGGAAGACATCGTCGAAGTCCGCAGGCAGTCGCTGCCCGGTCCGCTCCTCGACCACATCGTGTACGCGGTGCATGGCCGCGCCCATGTAGTCGTGGAGGGACTCCTCGTACGACGTGGGGTGCCCCAGCTCGGTGAGGTACGCGGCGAGCAGCGTGTTGGAAATCGGCTCGCTGTCCACGAGGACGCCGTCGTTGTCGAAGATGACCAGGTCATAGCGCATGCTGCAACTTTAAAACGAAGCGACCCTAAACGCAGAAAACCCCCTTGCCGAATGGCAAGGGGGTTTTCTCTACAATGAGTTCGGCGGCGTCCTACTCTCCCACAGGGTCCCCCCTGCAGTACCATCGGCGCTGTGAGGCTTAGCTTCCGGGTTCGGAATGTAACCGGGCGTT
>NZ_JBEZKJ010000102.1:0-27266 GCF_040651675.1 Streptomyces sp. NPDC048415
GTCCCGTACCAGGAGGTCCAGCAGACCAGCGCGCTGGTGGTGTGGCGCCCGAAGCGGTCACCGGAATAGAGCCCGCACGCGCGATGGGGCCCGGAGGTCATCGACCTCCGGGCCCCTTCGCGCGTGTCGTACATCACCGCGGGGCCCGTCGGGATGTGTGACTCAGAGTGAAGCCGAGGGGATTGCTGGAAGACGGGTGCGTACCCTCTTCCCATCGTGTTCACTTGGGGAACACAGAACGCCGTTGCCATCTCGTTAAGTGGTTACTCCTTGACGCTGAGGTGATCGCCGCGTTGGCTTTCAGCCACCTGGGTCGCAATGCTGCAACCTCGCCCGGAAGGCACCTGATGTGAACACTCGTAACACCCGTCTGCGTCGTACCGTCATATCCCTGGCCTCGTCCGCCATGGCCGTCACCCTCGCCGGCTGCGGCGTCGTGGGCGGGATCGGCGGCAGCGGTACCAAGGCCAGCCCCACGAAGGGCGACGACATCAAGGTGGGCCTGCTCCTCCCGGAGAAGGAGAACACCCGTTACGAGAAGTTCGACTACCCCATCATCAAGGACCAGGTCGAGAAGCTCACCAGCAACAAGGGCACGGTCGTCTACGCCAACGCAGAGCAGGACGCGGCCAAGCAGAGCCGCCAGCTCCAGCAGATGGTGGACGACAAGGTCGACGTCATCCTCGTGGACGCGGTGGACTCCAAGTCCATCGCGAGCGGCGTGCAGAAGGCCAAGGACGCCGGGATCCCCGTCATCGCCTACGACCGCCTCGCCCAGGGCCCGATCGACGCGTACATCTCCTTCGACAACGAACTCGTGGGCGAGGTCCAGGGCAAGGCCCTGATCGAGAAGCTCGGCTCCGGGGCGGCGTCGAAGAAGATCATCATGATGAACGGTGCGACCACCGACCCGAACGCGGCGCAGTTCAAGGCCGGCGCCCTCGCCGAGCTCAAGGACAAGGTCGGCATCGCCCAGACGTACGACACCAAGGACTGGAACCCGGTCAACGCCAAGGCCAACATGGAGAAGGCCATCGCGGCCGTCGGCCTCGGCAACATCGCCGGTGTCTACTCCGCCAACGACGGAATCGCGGGCGCTGTCATCGACACCCTGAAGACGGCGGGCGTCAGCAAGGTCCCGCCGGTCACCGGCCAGGACGCCGAGCTCGACGCGGTGCAGCGCATCGTCAAGGGCGACCAGTACATGAGCGTCTACAAGTCGTACCCGCAGGAGGCCAGCGCCGCCGCCGAGATGGCCGTGGCGAGGGTCCAGGGCCGCTCGATCGAGTTCGACGCCCTCACCCGCGACAAGGTCACCAGCCCCACCAACAAGGACGTCCCGGCCCAGCTCGTGCCCGTCGTCGCCCTCACCCGGACCAACATCCACGAAACAGTGGTCCAGGACGGCATCTACACCGTCAAGCAGATCTGCACGGCGGCGTACAAGGCGGCGTGCAACGCGATCGGTCTCAAGTAGGCCCCTGGCGTTCTCGCTGAACCGTTCCCGGTCCGCCGGTGTCTCACCTCATGACCGACGTCATATCGCTGGAGGCACCCGTGGCCATGATCGGCCTGTTCTGGATCACTGAGGAGAGCGTGTACGTCGGCGCCGAGCCCGAGGGGTACGGGCGCGGCGTACGGCTCACTCCCGAGGGGATCCAGGCCGTGGGCACGGACCAGCGGGGGTTCTGGGCCTGGGCGGACGTGCGCGCCCTCAGCGTGCACTACGCCCCGGTGCGTTCGAGCACCCGCTGGCTGGTGAGCAGCGTGGGGGACACGGTTGTCGGCCTGGCGGCGGGCGGCGGCCAGGCCCCGTCCGCCTTCGAGCTGCACGTCCGCACGGCCGAGGAGAAGGCCGAACTCACCGTCCACTCCGCCGCCGTCGGCGGCTATGTGCAGTCCGAGTACGACCTCTCCCTCGACCTCCTGCACCACTTCACGACCGGCACGGCGAACGTGACCCGGCTCCTGGACTGGGCCCGCACGGACGGCGCGGACACGACCCCCTGGCGCCCGGCCCGCGAGGCCCTGCTCAGGAGCTGGGCCACGATGTGATGTGCCGCTGCGGGACGACGGCTGTCACCAACCTTGCCAACAGCCCCAGGCTGGTAAGGAAAGCGACATGATCCATTCATGACCGAGATCGTCTTGATGTCAGATCCGAAGATCGCCGCGATACCCGTCGTGGACTGCGCGGAGCCGCTCCTGGACGTGCGGGCGGAGGAGCCGTTTCCCGTCGACGCACGGAGACGGGACGATTCCGGGGCCTTCGCGCATCTGCGGGAAGGCGTGCTGAGCAGGCTCCTGGAGGCCGGTGCCCTGCTGCCGGACGGCGTACGGCTGTTGTTCGTCGAGGGGTATCGGCCGCCCGCCCTGCAGCGGTCCTACTTCGAGCGGTACGCCGACGAACTGCGCGCGAGCAACCCTGACTGGGGTGCCGAACGGCTCCTGAACGCCACGAGCCGGTACGTGTCCCCGCCCGAGATCGCCCCGCACAGTGCCGGTGCCGCCGTGGACCTCACGCTGGTCGGCGCGGACGGGCGGGAGCTCGACATGGGAACGCGGGTGAACGCCGACCCCGAGGAAAGCGGCGGCGCCTGTTACACCGAGGCGGCCGGCATCAGCGTGCGGGCGCGCGCCAACCGGCGGCTGCTCGGGGAGGCGTTGACCGCCGTCGGGCTGGTCAACTACCCCACCGAGTGGTGGCACTGGTCCTACGGCGACCGCTACTGGGCCCTCGCCACCGGCGCGGGGCACGCCGTCTACGGGCCCCGGGATCTCCCGGGGCCCGACCACGTGGGCGGATTCACGCCACGCGTGTGAACTCCACCGTGACGTCCGGCGGCCCCCCGGCCACCCCTCGGTACACCCCCTTGTGCGGGGTCACGTCGTCGTAGTCGCGGCCCCGGCCGACGACGACGTGGGACTCGGCGGCGCGGGTGCTGTTGGTGGGGTCGTAGCCGGTCCAGTCGCCGGCCCAGTACTCGATCCAGGCGTGGCTCTGGCCGGCGACGGGGCGGTGCAGTTCGGCGTCGCGTTCGGGGTGGAGGTAGCCGGAGACGTAACGGGTGGGCAGACCGAGGCCGCGCAGGAGGGCCGCGGTGAGGTGGGTGATGTCCTGGCAGACGCCCGCGCCCTGCTCCCAGGCCTCCATGGCGCCGGTGTTCACGCCGGTGGCACCGGGGAGGTACGAAACCCGGTCGGTGACCAGCGAGGAGACGGCCACCGCGGTCTCGTGGGGGTCGAGGCCGGACGAGAGAGACCTCGCCCGTTCCACCAGGTCCGGCGACACCGTCGTACGGCTGGTCGGTGCCGCGTACTCCAGCAGGCGGGAGGACGCCGTCGCGTCGGTCACCTCCGGCCATGTGGGCGCGGGCCCGAGCGGTGCCGGCGGTGCCGTCTCCACCAGGCTCGATGCCGTGATGGTCAGATCGGCGTGCGGTTCCATCAGGTCGAAGCCCGTCACCTGGGTGCCCCAGTAGTCCCAGTACGACCAGGTGGCGGTGGACGGGTTCACGGTGACCCGGGCGTCCAGGGTCGTCTGTCCGGGGAGCGTCAGCGGCGTCATACGGACCTCGTTGTGCGAGGAGACGGCGGCCTGCGCGTAGGAGACACGGGTGGTGTGCCGGATCCGGAGCCGGCGCGTCGCTGGCGTACTCACGTCGCTCACGCTCCTTCCTGGGCCCACTCGACGGGCCCCTGGTACGGGAAGAACTTCTCCGCCACCGCCTCGGCGGACGCCCTGCAGGCCTGCTGCAAGTCCCGCAGCAGAAGCGGGAGCTGCTCCTCCAGGGCGGCAAGGTCGAGGTATTCGAGCCGGGTTCGCGTGCGGCCTATGGGACGGCGCGCCGGGTCCTGGCGCGGGCGGCCGAGCGCCGAGAGGCACTCCTCGGCCGTCGTCAGCGCGTGCAGCGCCGAGCGCGGGAAGTCACGGTCCAGGAGAAGGAATTCGGCCACACGCGGGGTGTCACCGAAGCCGCCATAAACACGGGCATAAGCCTCGTCGGCACCGCTCGCACTGAGGAGGGTGGGCCAGTCCGGCGCGTGCGCCGCGTCCAGCACCCGCACGGACAGCAGCCGCACCGTCATGTCCACGCGCTCCAGGCTCCTGCCCAGCACCACGAACCGCCAGCTGTCGTCCCGGCTCATCGTGGAGTCGGCGAGCCCGAAGAAGAGGGCGGCCCGGCGGCGTACCAGCTCCAGATAGGCGTACGGGCCCGTGCGGCGGGCCGCGAGGCGCTGGTCGGCGAGGGCGTGCCAGGTGGAGTTGAGGCACTCCCACATCTCGGAGGAGACCGCCTCGCGGGCGCTGCGGGCATTGAGGCGGGCCGCACCGAGCGCGCCCTCGATGGAGCAGGTGGAGTGCGCGTCGAAGGCGAGCTTGTCCAGCACCTGCTGCATGTCGACGCGTTCGCCGCCCGCGTCGACGCCGAGGATGGCGTAGAGCGAGCGGCAGGCCACGTCCTCGTCGCGCCACGGGTCTTCGAGAAGACGGTGCAGATAGGCGTCAAGGATGCGGCCGGTGGCGTCCGCCCGCTCGACGTACCGGCCGGTCCAGGTGAGCGCTTCGGCTATCCGGGAGAGGATCACGTCGTTCACTGCTGCTGTGCCCCTTCCTGTACGACGGTGGGGGCGCCGTCGGGTCCGAGCTGGCGGGGGACCACCTCGGGCACCGGGCCGCCGATCTCCTCGGCGGGGAGTTCGGCGGGACCTTCGGCGAGCACCCAGGTGTCCTTGGAGCCGCCGCCCTGGCTGGAATTGACGATGAGGTTGCCCTCCTGGAGCGCGACCCGGGTGAGCCCGCCGGGAAGCACCCACACGTCACTTCCGTCGTTGACCGCGAAGGGGCGCAGATCTATGTGGCGCGGCGCCATACCCTCGCCCGCGAGGGTGGGGGAGGTGGACAGGGCGACCGGCCGCTGGGCGATCCAGCCGCGCGGATCGGCGGCGACGGCCGCACGGGTGCGCTCCAGCGTCTCCCGGTCGGCCTTCGGCCCGATGACGATGCCCTGGCCGCCCGCCCCGTCAACCGGCTTGATGACGAGCTGATCGATCTGGTCGAGCACGGCATCCAACTGGCCGGGTTCGTCCGGCCGGTAGGACTCGACGTTCGGCAGGACGGGCTCCTCGCCGAGGTAGTAGCGGATGAGATCGGGGACGTAGGTGTAGAGCAGTTTGTCGTCCGCGATGCCGTTGCCGACGGCGTTGGCGAGGGTGACCGTGCCCGCCTGCGCCGCGCTCAGGATGCCCGGGCAGCCGATCACCGAGTCGGGCCGGAAGTGCAGCGGATCGAGAAAGTCGTCGTCGAGGCGCCGGTATACGACATGGACCGGCATCTCGCCGCGCGTCGTCCGCATCCAGACCCGGTTGGCGCGGCAGACGAGATCGTGCCCCTCCACCAGCTGCACGCCCATCAGCCGGGCCAGCAGGGCGTGTTCGAAGTACGCGGCATTGCTCGGCCCGGGGGTGAGGACGACGACACGCGGGTCGGCCACCCCGTCCGGGGCCCCGGCTCTGAGCGCCGCGAGCAGCTTCTGCGCGTACCCGTCCACCGGCACGACGTGCTGCTCGGCGAAGAGGGACGGGAAGATCCGGGTCATCGCGCGCCGGTTCTCGATCACGTACGAGACGCCGGACGGCACGCGAACGTTGTCCTCGAGGACGCGGAAGTCCCCGGCCTCGTCCCGCACGAGATCGATCCCGGCGACGTGAACGCGTACGCCGCCCGGTGGCTCGATCCCGTGCGCGGCTCGGTGGAAATGAGGGGAGTTGAGCAGTAGCCGCCATGGCACCACGCCGTCCTCGAAGGCACGGCAGGGGCCGTAGGCATCGCTGAGGTAGGCCTCGAGTGCCTTGACCCGCTGGGCGACCCCCCGCTGGATGAGATCCCATTCCAGCGCGTCGAGGATGCGCGGCACGAGATCCAGCGGCCAGGGCCGCTCCTCGCCCGCGAAGGCGTAGGTCACGCCCCGGTCGGTGAACGCCCGGGCCATCTGATCGGCGCGGAACCGCAGTTCACCCGGTTCGATCGGCTGCAGTGCCGCCAGCACCGGCTCATAGGCGGTCCTGACCTCACCCGGCCGCACAAACATCTCGTCCCACGCATCGGCCAACGCGTACGCGTCAAATATGTCCGCCATGGCCTGACGTTAAGTGCGGTACGTAACATGCCGATCACTCGGCGATTTCCGGCAGCTCACGCGGCTTTCGGACGTGCCGTATCGGCTGTCCGGGCGCCCAGGACCGTCATCTTGTTGCAAGGGGCCGGGCGGAGGTGGGGAGGTTCGGGTATCAAGGCGGGCGAAAGGGCGTGCGAGGCCGGGGCAGCCGTGTTGCGATGCCGGACGGGGCCGCGCATAGTTGCGCTGCGGAAGACGCTGTTTACGTGTGGCTTACGCCAGGGGTTGGAGCCAGGGGTGGGAGATGGCCGGGCACGGGACGGACACGCATCCGCACGGCGCTGACCGACTGTGCGAGGCCGGAGACCGGGTGTACTCCCGGGCCGTGCGGCGCGGCCGTGTGCCCCGCCAGGACGCGGAAGCGGTGCCCTGCCTGCTGGAACTGGCGCTGCTGCACCCCGACCCCGACGACATGGGCTGGCTGGTGCCGACCTCGCCGCAGGAGGTCATGACGCGGCTGCTGCGCGGGGTGTACGAGGAGGTCAGCGCGAGCCAGGCGCGGGTGGGCGACGCGGTGTCCGCGTTCGAGTGGTACGCGGGGCTCGGCGGACGCGTCCAGGCGCCGACCGAAGGTGCGGCGATCCGTGTCCTGGACGGACTGCCGCGCATCCATGCCGCGATGGACAAGGCGACCGACGAGTGCGTGAGCGAGGTCCTGACGGTGCAGCCGGGCGGTATCCGGCGCGAGGACGAGCTGCTCGAGGGTCTGCACCGGGCGTTGGAGATGCGCCGCCGCGGCGTACGCATGCGCGACCTGTACACGCATGTGGCCCGGCACGGGCAGGGCCTGCTGAACTACATGGAGTTGATGGGCGACGCGGCGGAGGCCCGCACCCTCGACGAGGTCGTCGAACGCCTGATCCTCTTCGACCGCACGGTCGCCTTCATCCCGGCGAACGCGGACCGCACGATAGCGCTGGAGCTGCGCCACCCGGCCCTGGTGGACTACCTGGTGACGGTCTTCGAGCGGTTGTGGCGCCTGGCGATCCCGCTGACTTCCCCGCTCCCGTCCACGGGCATCGAGGGCATCACCCACCGGGAGCGCTCGATCGCGGCCCTGCTGGCGGAGGGCCACCAGGACGCGGTGGTCGCGGAGCGCCTCGGCATCAGCGTCCGCACCTGCCGCGCGCACATCGCCCGCCTCGCCGAAACCCTGGGCGCCGCCAGCCGCACCCAACTGGGCGTCCGCATCGCCCAGGCGGGCCTGGACGGCCCGCCCCGCTCCCCCGAGCTTCCGCCCCTCACTGTCCCTGCTCCGGAAGCCCCGACCGGCCGATGAGGCAGCCGAGTTGGGCCGGCTCCGTCGGCATTCAGTGATCCTTGTTCAGGATTCCTGACTGGGCTATGAGGAAGCCGAGTTGGGCCCGGCTGCCGCTGCCGAGCGCGGTGGCCAACTTGGCTATGTGGGCGCGGCAGGTGCGGACGTTCATGCCGAGGCGGCGGGCTATGGCCTCGTCGACGTGACCCTCTACGAGGAGCTTCGCGATGGAGTGCTGGATGTCCGTGATGCCGTCGGGGGCGGTTTCGTAGGGGGCGCCGGTGCTCAGGGGGACCGCGCGGTCCCACAGGAACTCGAAGACCTTGATCAGGTAGCGGACGAGGCCCGGATGCCGCAGCTCGAGGGCGACCTGCTGGTCGTCCCGGGTGGGGATGAAGGCCACGGTCTCGTCGCAGATGATGAGGCGCTCGACCAGCTCGTCGATCGTGCGGTACTCCGCCTTGCCGGTGGAGAGCTGATCCACGTAGGCCAGCTTCTCGGGGCTGTAGCGGGCGGTGTGTTGGTAGAGCGTACGGATGCGCACACCACGTTCGATCAACGGCCTGTCGCGCTCCAGCCCCCGAAGGAGGCCCCGCTCGGGGCGGTTGCCACTCGGCTGGACCGTGAGCATCTCGGTCCGGCACTGGGCCGTGGCAAGGTCGAGTGCCGCATTGATCCGCTCGCCGCCCTCCAGCACAGTGATCGCGTGAGCGGGCGCCGTGGCCTGCGCGCTGAGAGCCATGAACGGTTCGAACGCGTCGGCCAGTTCGATCGACCGCCGCCTGCGCTCGCTGATCTCGCGCTCTATGGGATTGAGCCGCTCCGCCAGGGCGACCGACGCGGGGACGGGGCGCAGCCAGTTCGCGTCGTCAGGATCGGGGTGAAGGAGGGCATACTCCATCAAGCAAGGTGCCGGTTCCACATCCGCGCGGGCGATGCGTCCGGTGCGTAGGGCGTTCGCATAAAGGCGGCCTCCCTCTTCGCACAGCTCGGTCACCGGATGGGGATGTGTCGCTTTAGTTCGATTCGTTGCCAAATCTCCACCCCCCAGGGTCCTGAACGTGCAGGAACATGATGCATCGATTATGTGGTCATGACGTGCCTGAATGAGCCATCGTCGTATTCGACGGGGGAAGAGGGGACCTTCAAGTGAGGACGAAGCCGACTATGCGTAACAGAATGCTTCGCTCGGTGCTTGTCGCCGCCTTCTCCGCCGTTGTGGCATTCGGAGCGCTGAGTGGCCTCTCCGACGGGAAGGGTGACATCGGGGCGGACAGCGCCTGGCCAGCGGTAGCCGTGTCCACGTCTGCCGGTGGTGGGAGATGACGACGCCACCCGACGACCGCTCCTTCCGTCGAGAAATGGCCACCGCCTACCGCTCCGGCTGGCACTTCATCGACCTGGTCACCGCCATCCCCCACAGCGGTGACTCGTTGATGGTGACCGTGTTCGGGGAGCCGGTGGTGGTCACCCGCGACGAGGACGAGGACGTACGGGCGTACCGGTGTCTGCGGCGGCCTCGGGGGGCGCCGCAGCCAGTGAGGTGTGCCATTCGATACGGAATGATCTTTGTGAACCTCGACCAGCGCGACCACCAGCTGGACGAGCCGGAAGCCCCGGAAGTACAGACCATCGCAGCCACCCCCCGCAGTGCCTGACGCGATTCCCCCGTCGTAGTAGATCGCGCAGGTACTTCCCCCCGCAGCGGCGTCACCGTGACCTGAACACGGTGACGCCGCTGCAGTTTTACGTGAAACCTCCAGGTATCGGCGCATACCGAGAGCGGCCGGAATCAGCCGCGTCCCATCGCCGAGGTCAGTTCGATCTCGATCGCCACCCGGGACGGGTTGGGCGAGGGCACCCGCCCGTACCGCTGCGCGTACCGCCGCTCCGCCTCCGCCACCCGCGCCGGGTCCACGGACACCGTCGCCCGCCCCTCCAGCGTGGCCCAGCGGCGGCCGTCCACCTGGCAGACCGCGACGCGCGCTCCCTCCGTCCCCGCCGCCAGCACGTGCCCCACCTTCGCGCTGGACTTGTTGGTGATCACCCGCGCGAGGCCGTTCTCGGGGTCGTAGGTGACGCCGACCGGCACCACGTGCGGGGTGCCGTCGGGCCGGAGCGTCGTCAGCGTGCACAGGTGCCGCTCGCGCCAGAAGCTGAGGTAGGCGGCGTCGGGCTGCCGCGGGTCGACCGGGTACGTAGCCATGAGGCCCGAATGTACTTCCTGGCCGCCCGTCGTCACCCCTTCCACTCCATCATTCGTACCCCTTCCCGCTCCATCCTTGAGTGAAATAGACTCAACTTTGTGTACGTTGACCGGGTCAGGGAAAACGGTCAGGGACACCAGGAGGAGGAGAACGCGAACGTGGACGCCGAGCTGACCAACAGGAGCCGGGACGCGATCAACGCGGCCAGCAGCCGGGCCGTGTCGGGAGGGCACCCGGACCTCACCCCTGCTCATCTGCTGCTGGCTCTGCTGGAGGGGCAGGACAACGAGAACATCATTGACTTGCTGGCCGCCGTCGACGCCGACCAGGCGGCTGTCCGCGCCGGGACCGAGCGTGTGCTCGCGGGCCTGCCCAGCGTGACCGGGTCCACCGTCGCGCCCCCGCAGCCCAACCGCGAGATGCTCGCCGTCATCGCCGACGCCGGCGAGCGGGCGAAGGACCTCGGGGACGAGTACCTCTCCACGGAGCACCTGCTCATGGGTATCGCCGCGAAGGGCGGCCAGAGCGGCGACGTACTCTCCCAGCAGGGCGCCAGTGCGAAAAAGCTGCTTGAGGCGTTCCAGAGGACCAGGGGAGGGCGCCGGGTGACGACCCCGGATCCCGAGGGCCAGTACAAGGCACTCGAAAAGTTCGGTACCGATTTCACCGCCGCGGCGCGTGAGGGCAAGCTCGACCCCGTCATCGGCCGGGATCAGGAGATCCGCCGGGTCGTGCAGGTCCTGTCCCGCCGCACGAAGAACAACCCCGTGCTCATCGGTGAGCCCGGCGTCGGCAAGACCGCCGTCGTCGAGGGGCTCGCCCAGCGGATCGTGAAGGGTGACGTGCCCGAGTCCCTCAAGGACAAGCGGCTCGTCGCGCTCGACCTCGGCGCGATGGTCGCGGGCGCGAAGTACCGCGGTGAGTTCGAGGAACGGCTCAAGACCGTGCTCGCCGAGATCAAGGGCTCCGACGGGCAGATCATCACCTTCATCGACGAGCTGCACACCGTCGTCGGCGCCGGTGCCGGCGGCGACACCGCCATGGACGCGGGCAACATGCTCAAGCCGATGCTCGCCCGCGGTGAGCTGCGGATGGTGGGTGCCACCACGCTGGACGAGTACCGGGAGCGGATCGAGAAGGACCCCGCCCTGGAGCGGCGGTTCCAGCAGGTGCTGGTCGCCGAGCCGACCGTCGAGGACACCATCGCGATCCTGCGCGGTCTCAAGGGCCGCTACGAGGCCCACCACAAGGTGCAGATCGCGGACTCCGCGCTGGTGGCGGCCGCGACCCTCTCCGACCGGTACATCACCTCCCGCTTCCTGCCCGACAAGGCCATCGACCTCGTCGACGAGGCCGCGTCCCGGCTGCGTATGGAGATCGACTCGTCCCCCGTCGAGATCGACGAGCTCCAGCGCGCGGTGGACCGGCTGCGCATGGAGGAGCTGGCCCTCGACAAGGAGACCGATCCCGCCTCCCAGCAGCGGCTGGAGAAGCTGCGCCGCGACCTCGCCGACAAGGAGGAGGAGCTGCGCGGTCTGACCGCCCGCTGGGAGAAGGAGAAGCAGTCCCTCAACCGCGTCGGTGAGCTGAAGGAGAAGCTCGACGAGCTGCGCGGCCAGGCCGAACGCGCCCAGCGCGACGGCGACTTCGACACCGCCTCCAAGCTGCTGTACGGCGAGATCCCCACCCTGGAGCGGGACTTGGAGGCAGCCTCCGAGGCGGAGGAGGAAGCCGCCAAGGACACCATGGTCAAGGAGGAGGTCGGCCCGGACGACATCGCCGACGTGGTGGGCGCCTGGACCGGCATCCCCGCCGGACGGCTCCTGGAGGGCGAGACGCAGAAACTCCTGCGTATGGAGGAGGAGTTGGGCCGTCGGCTCATCGGTCAGGCGGAGGCGGTCCAGGCCGTGTCCGACGCCGTACGCCGTACCCGCGCCGGCATCGCGGACCCGGACCGCCCGACCGGCTCCTTCCTCTTCCTCGGCCCGACCGGTGTCGGCAAGACCGAACTCGCCAAGGCGCTCGCCGACTTCCTCTTCGACGACGAGCGGGCCATGGTCCGCATCGACATGTCGGAGTACGGCGAGAAGCACACCGTCGCCCGGCTGGTCGGCGCCCCGCCCGGGTACGTCGGCTATGAGGAGGGCGGCCAGTTGACGGAGGCCGTGCGCCGGCGCCCGTACAGCGTCGTGCTGCTCGACGAGGTGGAGAAGGCGCACCCGGAGGTCTTCGACGTCCTCCTGCAGGTGCTGGACGACGGACGGCTGACGGACGGTCAGGGCCGGACGGTCGACTTCCGCAACACGATCCTGGTCCTCACCTCCAACCTGGGCAGCCAGTTCCTGGTCGAGCCGCTGACCAGCGAGGAGGAGAAGAAGCAGCAGGTCCTCGAGGTCGTCCGGGCCTCGTTCAAGCCGGAGTTCCTGAACCGGCTCGACGACCTGGTGGTCTTCTCGGCGCTGAACAAGGAGGAGCTCACCAGGATCGCCCGGCTGCAGATCGACCGCCTCGCCAAGCGGCTCGCCGAACGCCGCCTCACCCTGGAGGTCAGCGACGAGGCCCTGGCCTGGCTCGCCGACGAGGGCAACGACCCGGCGTACGGCGCCCGCCCGCTGCGCCGCCTCGTCCAGACCGCCATCGGCGACCGCCTCGCCAAGGAGATCCTCGCGGGCGAGGTCAAGGACGGCGACACCGTCCGGGTGGACGCCTTCGGTGAGGGCCTGATCGTGGGGCCGGCGACGGGCAAGACGCTGTAACCGCGGGCAGGACGGTCCGGCGAGACGCCGTCACCACAGGCGCGCCACTGTCATGCACACGGGGCCCGCGGAGGCCACCGCGGGCCCCTCGGCATGCTCATGACCGGATCGCGTCCGCCCCCCGGCCGACAGGCCCCGTCAGGGGTTGCCACCCCCCGCCCCGGATGGGGGAGGATGGCAGGATCCGTACGAAGGGAAATACACGGTGAGCATCGACCCGTCCTCGATTCCGAATTTCGGGGGCCAGCCCGAGCCGCAGTCCGGCGGCCCCGCGGGCCCCGTGGTCCCGGATCAGGACCTCGTGAAGCAGCTCCTGGACCAGATGGAGCTGAAGTACGTCGTCGACGACGAGGGTGACCTCGCGGCGCCGTGGGAGGAGTTCCGTACGTACTTCATGTTCCGCGGCGAGGGTGACCAGCAGGTCTTCTCGGTGCGGACGTTCTACGACCGGCCGCACCAGCTGGACGAGAAGCCCGCGCTGCTCGAGTCCATCGACGACTGGAACCGCCGCACCCTGTGGCCCAAGGTCTACAGCCACACCCACGACGACGGCACCGTCCGCCTGATCGGCGAGGCGCAGATGCTGATCGGCACCGGCGTCAGCCTGGAGCACTTCGTGTCCTCCACGGTCAGCTGGGTGCGCGCCGCCATCGAGTTCGACAAGTGGCTCGTCGAGCAGCTCGGCCTGGAGCAGGAGATCAACGAGACGGAGAAGCCCGAGGACGACGACGAGGAGTAGTCCTCCGGGTCAGGTCCCAAGGAGCGGCCCGTCGGGCGGCTCCCTACAGCGGCGTGTGCGCGATCACGACCAGATACGCGCCGTACGCGAACGAGAGCCCGGCCAGGGCGCCGACCACCAGGGTCGCGTGCCAGGGCCGGGCTCTCGCCGTCCGCACCAGCGCCCGCGCCAGCGGCAGCAGCAGCGGGAAGGCCGGCAGCAGGAAGCGCGGCTTCGACTCGAAGAACCCGGAGCCGCCGAGCGCGATCAGCAGCAGTACGCCGCTGTAGACGAGCAGCGGCAGCGGCGCGCGGTCGGCGATCAGCAGCGCGAACAGCAGCACGCCCGACGCCACGATCAGCAGCGCCACGGGGAACACGAAGCGTTCCCCGTCCAGCACAAGATGCCTGACGAAGCGCAGCGAGCCCGCGCCGAAGTCGAAGCGCGAGCCCCACAGCCGCTGCACCTCGAAGTACCCGCCGAGCGGATCACCCTTGCGGCGCCCCACCCACAGCACATAACCGCCCCAGCCGAGCGGCGCGAGCGCGGCGCCCGTCCACAGCCTGTGGGAAACTTTCCGACCGCGCCGCCGCCACACCTCCAAGGCCGCCGCCGCGAGCACCGCCGCCGCCACCGCGAAACCGTTCGGCCGGGCCAGCCCCGCCAGCGCCGCCAGCGCGCCCGCGCACAGCCAGCGCTCGGTGAGCACCGCGTACAGCGACCAGGCGGCGAAGGCCGTCAGGACGGGCTCGGTGTACGCCATCGACAGCACCACCGAGTGCGGAAGCAGGCCCCACACAAGGACCAGCGTGGTGGCGACCGCGCGGCCGTGCAGCCTCGCTCCGACCATGTAGACCCCGCACGCGGCGGCCGCGGCCGCGAGCCAGGAGACCAGCAGCCCGGCCGTGCTCGCGTTCAGCGGGGTCAGCGCGGTGACCGCGCGCACGAGCGCCGGGTACAGCGGGAAGAACGCCAGGTCGCTGTGGACGACGGTGGGCCGGAAGGAGACCGTCCTGCCATAGCCGTGCGCCGCGATCCCCAGATACCAGACGGAGTCCCAGGACCGTGCGAGGAGGGCGAGCGGATGCTTGCCGACGGCCCAGGCGGTCCCGGCGAGCACGGTGATGCCGATGAGCCGGGCGGCGGCGAAGAGGCCCAGCGCGGTCACCACGGCGGTCGGCAGACCACGTGCGGGGCAGGAGGGACGGGCGCGGTCCCCGGGCTCCGTGCGAGCGGGGCGAACGAGGGTACTCGGGTGGGTCACACCCGAACTGTGCGTCTCACAAAGGAAATATGCGAGCTTTGTGCACCCGTGTGGGTACGAATGAGGCCACCCCGGCGTGGCGTCTCTACCAAGCGGCCTTGAGTCGCTTAACGGCCTCCTGGAGGACCTCGGTCTGCTTGCAGAACGCGAACCGCACGAAGGGCGCGCCCGCCTCCCGGTGGTCGTAGAAGACGGCGTTCGGAATGGCGACGACACCGGCGCGCTCGGGCAGGCCGCGGCAGAACGCGAAGCCGTCCGACTCGCCGAGCGGCCGGATGTCGGTGGTGATGAAGTACGTGCCCTGCGGCCGGAACACCTCGAACCCCGCCTCCGCGAGCCCCGCCGCCAGCACGTCCCGCTTGGCCAGCATGTCCGCGCGGAACGCCTCGAAGTACGTTTCCGGCAGCGCGAGCGCCTCGGCCACGGCGTACTGGAAGGGCCCCGACGCCACATACGTGAGGAACTGCTTCGCCGACCGTACGGCGCTGACCAGGGCAGGCGGCGCGGTCACCCAGCCCACCTTCCAGCCGGTGAACGAGAACGTCTTGCCCGCGCTGCTGATGGTGACCGTCCGCTCCCGCATCCCCGGGAAGCCGGCCAGCGGCAGGTGCTCGGCGTCGTCGAAGACCAGGTGCTCGTACACCTCGTCCGTCACCACAAGGAGGTCCCGCTCCACCGCGAGCCGCGCGATCTGCGTGAGTTCCTCGCGGGTGAGGACCGTGCCGGTCGGGTTGTGCGGCGTGTTGATCAGCAGCAGCCGTGTCCGGTCGGTGACGGCGTCGCGCAGCTCGTCGAGGTCGAGCCGGAAGCTCCCTTCGTGCGGGCGCAGCGTCACCGGCACCCGCGTGCCGCCCGCCATCGCGATGCAGGCCGCGTACGAGTCGTAGTACGGCTCGAAGGCGATCACCTCGTCGCCGGGTTCCAGCAGCGCGAGCAGGGTCGCGGCGATGGCCTCCGTGGCGCCCGCCGTGACCAGGACCTCCGTGTCGGCGTCGTAGAGCAGGTCGTAGCGGCGCTCCTGGTGCGCGGCGATCGCGGCGCGCAGCTCGGGGACGCCGGGCCCCGGCGGGTACTGGTTGCCGCGCCCGTCCCGCAGCGCCCGCACGGCCGCCTCCCTGATCTCCTCGGGACCGTCGGTGTCGGGGAAGCCCTGGCCGAGGTTGATCGAGCCGGTGCTCAACGCGAGGGCGGACATCTCGGCGAAGATCGTCGTCCCGAACTCGGCGAGCCGGCGGTTGAGGAAGGGACGTGCGCTGGAGGTCATGCCGGTCATCCTGCGCCCAACCTCTGGACTTGCTCAACTCTGCTTTGGCGCGCGAGACGGGAGGGCATTTCCCTGGCACGGCCCACGGGGGGCTGCAACGGGGGAACGAAAGGAGGGTGGCGCCATGGTCATCGGCATCATCCTGGCGGTCGTCTGCGTCGTGCTCGTCCTGGTCTTCATGGCCACCGACCGCAGCCAGAAGGTCAGCCTGTCGAAGGGGGGCCGCCGTTCGCGCCGCGGCTACTCGGACGGCGAAAGCAGCAGCAGCGGCAGCTGGTGGGCCGGCGACGGCGGCTCGTCCGGTCATCACGGCGGGCACCACGGCGGCCACTCGTGCGGCGGTCACTCGTCGTGCGGCGGGGGCTCGTCCTGCGGAGGCGGGTCGTCCTCCTGTGGCGGCGGGGGCGGATGCGGCGGAGGCAGCTGACACGGGGCAGCTGAGCTCCGAGCGGGGGATGCGCATCCGGGGCACAACGGGAGTGCCCGTCGGACCGGTCCGGAACCAGGGCTGCCGACGGGCACTTCCACGCGCCGGGCGCACGCCGTAGTTGAACAGTTGAGCTGTGGAGCCCTCGGGGGGATGGAAACCCTACGAAGTTGGGTAAAAACGCTGTGGTGGCGCCACAGTTCATGATTCCCTCTCAATCACCAACGCAGCCCTGGGCCGACAGGCCTCGGACAACCAACGGACATTCCCTCGGACGTGTCCTTCGGATGTCCTTCTGACCGGGCTCACCGGGCCGTTCCCCCGGTGCCGACCGGGTGCGCCGGACCCTCACCTCACCTTTGCGTGCTAGCGGAGCCGACCCATGCTCACGACCCTGAAAACCTCGTACACCGACACGCGCGCGGCCGACCTGGCCTGGACCCTGGGGCGCGAACCGCTCCCGGCCCTCGCCACGCTCGACCTCGAACTCAATGGCACGAAGCTGCAGTTGAGACTTCTCGGCGCGTCCCACCAGGTGCTCCTGGAGGAGGCGCGGGGCAGTTGCTCGGAGACCGTCGCCTGCATCCCCGGCAGCAGCACGCCCCTTCCGCTCGGCGTGGCCAAGCGGGTCGGCGACTGGGAGTACGAGTTCGCGGCCCGCGTCGAGGTGCTCTCCCCCGGCTCCTTCGCGGGCCGCGCCCAGGAGTTGCTGGCCCTGGTCTCCGACCACCCCCATGGCCTCGCCGGCGTCTTCCCCGGCAGCCCGCACGCCTTCACCGCCCTGCTGGCCCAGCACCACGAGGGCCAGATGCACTGGCGCACATGGCACGCGTATCCGCAGGACGGCCAGTTGGTGGCGACGCGGACGAGGGTGGGAGCGCGAGTCGTCAGCCCGTCCGGCGTCTGAGGACGAGGCGTTGCAGCCGCGTGGGGGGCCAGATATCAGCCCGTCATGGGGGTCCGCACGCTCGAGTGAAGCCGAGAGTGGGGGGAGTTTGAGGACGGGCGCGCGAAGCGCGATACGGGGGTTTGGGGGCGTAGGCCCCCAGGAGAGGCCCTAGGGGAGGCCACCAGGGGGAAGCCCAGAGGGAGGCCCCCAGAGGGGAAGCCCAGAGGGAAGTCCCAGGGGGGCCCAGGGGTGGCCCCTACCCCGGGGTGCCATAAACCGCCACGGTTCCACACGTGTGGGTGACGAGGCGCCCCGCCAGCGTGACGTAGCGTTCCCACCGTGATCGAACCGCACGCGCCAGCCCCGCCCGGCGCGCCGCCGCCCTGGGGCCTCCAGGGCCAGGCGCGGCTGCCCGTCCGTCCGGGCACCGGGCGGTTCCTCGTCCTCGCCGGCGTATTCGTCTGCGCGGCGTGTGGACTCGTGTACGAACTCGAACTGGTCGCCCTCGCCTCGTACTTGATCGGCGACTCGGTCACCCAGGCCTCCGTCGTGCTCTCCGTCATGGTCTTCGCCATGGGCGTCGGCTCCCTCGCCGCGAAACGGCTGCGCCCCCGCGCCGCCGCGGGCTTCGGCGCGGTCGAGGCGGCGCTCGCGCTGGTCGGCGGCTGCAGCGCGATGGCGCTGTACGCGGTGTTCGCGTGGACCGGCGACTGGGGCGGCGCCTGGGCGGACGGACCCCGCTATCTGCTGGTGGCGTTCTCCCTCACGATCGGCCTGCTGATCGGCGCCGAAGTCCCCCTCCTCATGGAGCTGATACAGCGCATCCGCCGCCAGGACCTGGGCGGCGATGTGGCGGACCTGTTCGCGGCGGACTACGTCGGCGCGCTGGTCGGAGGCCTGGCCTTCCCCTTCCTCCTGCTGCCCCTGCTCGGCCAGCTGACCGGCACCCTGCTCACCGGAACGGTGAACGCGGTGGCCGGCGGCGCCCTCGTACTCGGCCTGTTCCGGAGGGACCTGACCCGCCGGGCGCGCTGGGTGCTGCTGGTCGCCAATCTCGTGGTCCTCGGCCTGCTCGCCTCGGCCGCGGTGCTGGTCGACGACTTCGAACGGGCCGCGCGGCACGCGGTGTACGGGGCGGACGTGCGGGTCGCGCTCAAGACCGGGGTGCAGGAGGTCGTCCTCACCGGCGGCACCCACGGACGCCCGCTGCACCTCTTCCTCGACGGCCGCCTGCGCTTCAGCGGCCGTGACGAGAACCGCTACCACGAGGCGCTGGTGCACCCCGCGATGAACGGCCCGCACGCGCGCGTGCTCATCCTCGGCGGTGGCGACGGGCTCGCGGCGCGCGAGGCGCTGCGCTACCCCGGGGTGCGCACTGTCGACGTCGTCGAACTCGACGCCGGGGTGGTGCGGTTGGCGCGCCGCGACCCGGCGCTGTCCGCCCTCAACCACCACGCCTACGACGACCCCCGGGTGCACGTCGTCACCTCCGACGCCTTCCGCTGGCTGCGCGACGCCCCGGCGACGTACGACGTGGTCATCTCGGACCTGCCCGACCCCGGCATCACCGCGAGCACCAAGCTGTACTCGCAGGAGTTCTACGGCCTCGCGCGCCGCGTCCTGGCCCCCGACGGCCGCCTCGCCGTGCATGCCGGCCCGGTGTCCGCCCGCCGCCGCGCCTTCTGGACGGTGGACACGACGATGCGGGCGGCCGGTCTGCGCACCACCCCTTACCGTGTGGGCGGCCGGGAGCCCGGATTCGCGGCGGGCCCCGACCGTACGACGGGCGGCGCGAGCGGCGCACCGGGCGACTGGGGCTTCATCCTGGCCTCCCGTACGGCCCTGCCCCCGCCGCCGCGGCTGCCGCCGCACGGCCCGCACCTGCGCACGCTCACCAAGGCGGCCCTGACGGCCGACGTCCGCGCGGCCTCCCGCACCCGCCTCTCCTGCGGCCTGCCGCCCTCCACGCTGGTGCATCCGCGGTACGCCGACTGAGGTGGAGGTGGAGGAATCCCGCAATACGTGGGTGCGGTTCGGGCCATGCTGGGTAGGCTCGGCCGACATGGAGCAAGAGGTGTTCGTTCCGGTTTCGGCAGAGCGGCTGCGGGAGGCGCTGGGCGATCCCGTACGGGTGGCGCGGGCGGTTCCCGGCCTCCAGCAGGACGCGGGGACACCGCCCGTCTCGGGGCGGCTGAAAGTCCGCGTCGGCGGCCACACGATCACCTATCGCGGCACCCTCCGCGTCACCGCCCAGGACGACGGCTCCTACGCCGTCGAGGGCGACGCCACCGAGGCCCGCGGCACCGGCTCCGTGAAACTCGCCCTCACGCTCCGGCTCCTGCCCACCGCCGACGGCACGACCCTCGCCTTCACCGGCACGGCCTCCGGGGACGGCCGGGTGGCCGAACTGCCACCGGACGCGGTGTCCTCCGCGGGCGCGCGGCTGCTGAACCGTTTCGCGGAGGGGCTGGGGGCGGGGTCTGCGGCTGAGCCCGAGCCGGACGCGCCGACCGCGCCGACGGCGCCGACCGCGCCCGAGGCTGTATCGGTGTTCGAGACCGAGGTGCCGGAGCCGGCGCTCGATCCGCTGGTGGACGACGACGACGTCGTGGGGGAGGTCTTCGTGGACGAGGGGGAGGACGCGATGGCCGAGGCGGCGCATGCGCGCCGGACGATGATCGGCCGCAGCGCGGAGGAGGTGGACCACGCGCCGCCGCGTGGCCGCTACGCGCCCGTTCCGCCGCCGGAGGCCACCGCCGCCCGCGCCACGCTCCGCTGGGCGGCCCCCGCGGCAGCGCTGGCGCTGGCCTCAGCCATCGCCGTGACCCGGGCCCTACGCAAGCGCCGGTGAGGCTGATTTCAGCCCGTCGTGGGGGGTCCCCCCCGCTCGAGCGAAGCCGAGAGTGGGGGAGTTTGAGGACGAGCGCGAAGCGCGATACGGGGGTCTGGGGGCGGAGCCCCTCAGGTACGGGACGGGCAGGGGCGGAGGGGGCGAAGACCGCTTGGCCCCCGCCCCAGTAGGGTCAACTCCGTGAGTAACGAAGACATCACGCTGACCGCGGGCGACGCGGAGGTGACCGTGGCGCCGGGGCACGGCGGACGGGTCGGGAGTCTGAGAGTCGGCGGCATCGAACTGCTGCGCCAGGGCGAGAAGTTCGGGTGCTTCCCGATGGTCCCCTGGTGCGGAAGGACCCGCGACGGCCGGTTCCTCGACGGCGCCACCGTCCAGCAGATGCCCCTCAACTCCCCGCCCCACGCCATCCACGGCACCGCCCGGGACGGCGCCTGGCACCCGGCCCGCACCACCAAGAACGAGGCCGTGATCACGTACGACCTGGTGGACCCGTGGCCCCACCCGGGCCGCGTCACCCAGGCCTTCACCCTGACCGAGGACGCCTTCACGCTCAGGATGTCCGTGGAGACGTACGAGGACTCCTTCCCCGCCCAGATCGGCTGGCACCCCTGGTTCCACCGCAACCTGGGCCAGGAGGACGTCCGGGTCGACTTCGCCCCGGCGTGGCAGGAGGAGCGCGGCGAGGACCACCTGCCCACCGGCAAGCGGATCGAGCCGAAGCCCGGCCCCTGGGACGACTGCTTCGGCATGCCCGACGGAGTCGACGTCACGCTCACCTGGCCGGGCCAGCTGGAGCTGAAGGTCGCCAGCAGCGAGCAGTGGGTCGTCGTGTACGACGAGCAGGAGGCGGCCGTGTGCGTGGAGCCGCAGACCGGCCCGCCCAACGGCCTGAACACCCACCCTCGCCTGGTCACCCCCATCGAGCCCCTGGAGGCGACCACGACCTGGAGCTGGCGGCGCCTCTAAGCTGGCGGACATGAGTGACGTACGCGGCGCGCTGCTGCAGCAGATCAAGGACAAGGCCGTGGTGCACGGCAAGGTGACCCTCTCGTCGGGCAAGGAAGCCGACTACTACATCGACCTTCGCCGGATCACACTCGACGGTGTGGCCGCGCCGCTGGTCGGTCAGGTCATGCTCGATCTGACCTCCGACATCGACTACGAGGCTGTCGGAGGTCTGACGCTGGGCGCGGACCCGGTGGCCACGTCGATGCTGCACGCCTCCGCCGCGCGCGGGAAGACGCTCGACGCTTTTGTCGTGCGCAAGGCGGGCAAGGCCCACGGTCTGCAGCGCCGCATCGAGGGTGCCGAGGTCAAGGGCCGCCGCGTCCTGGCGGTCGAGGACACGTCGACCACCGGCGGCTCGGTGCTGACCGCGGTCGAGGCGCTGCGTGAGGCCGGTGCCGAGGTCGTCGCGGTGGCGACCATCGTGGACCGGGACACCGGTGCCGCCGAGGCGGTCGCCGAGCAGGCCGGAGTGCCGTACCTCTTCGCCTACTCGAAGGACGACCTGGGCCTCGGCTGACGGCGCCCCGGGACCCCGCGGTCCGCGGGGTCCCGTATCCCGGACACCGTGTCTGGAGCATCCGGCCAAGTCTGGAAAGATGGGGACGACGATGACGTCGCCCCCCTAGGTCAGGGCCGTAAGCACCAGTCCCGTCGTACCGCATCAGCAGTACGCAGACCCGCACATACAAGGAGCGGACAGATGCCCATCGCAACCCCCGAGGTCTACGCCGAGATGCTCGACCGGGCGAAGGCAGGCAAGTTCGCCTACCCGGCCATCAACGTGACCTCGTCACAGACCCTGCACGCTGCGCTGCGCGGCTTCGCGGAGGCCGAGAGCGACGGCATCATCCAGATCTCCACCGGTGGTGCGGAGTTCCTGGGCGGTCAGTACAAGAAGGACATGGTGACCGGCGCCGTCGCGCTCGCCGAGTTCGCGCACATCGTCGCCGCGAAGTACGACATCACGGTCGCCCTGCACACGGACCACTGCCCCAAGGACAAGCTGGACGGCTACGTACGTCCGCTGCTCGACATCTCCGCCGAGCGTGTCGCCAAGGGTGAGAACCCGCTGTTCCAGTCGCACATGTGGGACGGCTCCGCCGAGACCCTCGCCGACAACCTGGCCATCGCCCAGGAGCTGCTCGCGAAGGCCGCCGCCGCGAAGATCATCCTCGAGGTCGAGATCACCCCGACCGGCGGCGAGGAGGACGGCGTCAGCCACGAGATCAACGACGAGCTGTACACGACCGTCGACGACGCCCTGCGCACCGCCGAGGCCCTGGGCCTGGGCGAGAAGGGCCGCTACCTGCTCGCCGCGTCCTTCGGCAACGTGCACGGCGTCTACAAGCCGGGCAACGTCGTACTGCGCCCCGAGCTCCTCAAGGACCTCCAGGAGGGCGTCTCCGCCAAGTACGGCAAGGCGAACCCGTTCGACTTCGTCTTCCACGGCGGCTCCGGCTCCACGGCCGAGGAGATCGCCACCGCGCTGGAGAACGGCGTCGTGAAGATGAACCTCGACACCGACACGCAGTACGCCTTCACCCGCCCGGTCGCGGACCACATGTTCCGCAACTACGACGGCGTCCTGAAGGTCGACGGCGAGGTCGGCACGAAGTCGAAGTACGACCCGCGCACCTGGGGCAAGCTCGCCGAGGCCGGCATGGCCAAGCGCGTGACCGAGGCGTGTGCGGCGCTGCGTTCCGCGGGCACCAAGCTGAAGTAGCGAGCACATCCGGATGGGGCTCGGCACCCGCGGGGGGCCGGGCCCTTCCGTATGCTCCAAGGTATGGCTGCCCCTCCGCAGGAGAAACCGGCCGTACGGATCTCGACCCCCGCGGGCAAGTGGATCCTGCTGACCACCGTCCTCGGCTCCAGCATGGCCATGCTGGACTCGACGGTCGTCAATGTCGCGCTGCCGCGCATCGGCCGTGATCTGAACGCGAGCCTCGCGGCCCTCCAGTGGACCGTCAACGCGTACATGCTGACGCTGGCCGGGCTGATCCTGCTGGGCGGGTCGCTCGGCGATCACTTCGGGCGGCGCAAGGTCTTCGTCGTGGGTGTGGTGTGGTTCGCGTCCGCCTCCCTGCTGTGCGGGTTCGCGCCGAACGTGGGAGTGCTGGTCGCGGCCCGCGCCCTGCAGGGGATCGGCGGCGCCCTGCTCACCCCCGGCTCGCTGGCACTCATCCAGGCGTCCTTCCACCCGGACGACCGGGCCCGGGCCGTCGGCCTGTGGTCGGGTTTCGGGGGCATCGGCGCTGCCGTCGGGCCGTTCCTGGGCGGCTGGCTGGTGGACGGTCCCGGCTGGCGCTGGGTCTTCCTGCTGAACGTCCCGGTGGCGCTTGTGTGCGTCCCGGTCGCCCTGCGCCATGTCCCCGAGTCGGCCGACGGCCAGACGCATCGCGGCTTCGACGTGCTGGGTGCCGCGCTCGGCGCCCTGTCGCTCGCCCTGGTGACGTACGCCCTGATCGAGGCCCGCGGCGGCTCCCTGCTCGTCGCGGTGACGGCGGTCGCGGGCGTGGCGGCCGGGGTGGCCTTCGTGTACGTGGAGCGGCGGCGCCCCGATCCGATGATGCCGCTGGACATCTTCGCGTCGTGCCAGTTCACGGCCGTCAACCTGGTGACCTTGTGTGTGTACGCGGCCTTCAGCGGGTTCTTCTTCCTGACCGCGCTCCAGCTCCAGGTCGTGGCGGGCTACTCGGCGCTCGGCGCCGGTACGGCGCTGCTGCCGACGACGGTCCTGATGCTGCTGTTCTCCGCCCGCTCGGGCGAGCTGGCCCAGCGCATCGGTCCGCGTATCCCGCTCACCGTGGGCCCGCTGCTGTGCGCGGCGGCCATGCTGCTGATGCTGCGGGTGGGACCCGACGCGTCGTACGTGGCCGATGTCCTGCCCGCGCTGCTGGTGATGGGGCTCGGCATGGTGACGCTGGTCGCGCCGCTGACCTCCACCGTCCTCGCCTCCGTGGGCACCGGGCGGGCGGGTCTGGCCAGCGGGATCAACAACGCGGCGGCCCGCGCGGCCGGGCTCATCGCCGTGGCCGCGCTGCCACTGCTCGCCGGGATGGGGCCGGAGGCGTACCGCTCGGCGGACGCCTTCAACTCCGCGTTCCGGCGGGCGATGCCGCTGTGTGCGGGGATCCTGGTGGTGGGGGCGGTGCTGGCCTTCGCGACCGTACGCCGCCCGGCGCCGGACTGCCGGCGGCCCGAGTGCCGTACGCATGGCTGGGTGACGGCGCCGCCCCTGGAGCCGTCTCCCCGGCGTCGGACTTCCCTCTGACGCGTCGGCCTCGGGTGGGGTTCTGCACGCCTTGGGTGCCGTCGTGACGCCTTGGCTGCGGTCCTGCCCGCCTCGGGTGCCGTCGTGACGCGGCGGGTGCCGTCATGACGCCTTGGCTGCCGGTCGTGACGCCTCGGGTGCCGTCGTGACGCCTTGGCTGCCGTCCTGGCGCCTTGGCTGCCGTTGTGGGTCGGGGCCGTGCCGGTACATCCGCCCGTCGCCGCCGGATCAGACGTACGTCCCTGGGGAGCCGCTGCTCGATCCGAACGTAAGCGACGGGCATGTGATGTACCGGCACGGCCCCTTCCGCCGGTGGGCGGCTGCGGGGGTCTGGGGGCTGAGCTCGCAGGGACGATGGGGGGCCCGGCGGTACGGTCCCTTCCCGAAGCGCACCCCTGCCCGCGCAGCTCGCGGAGTGGGATGGCGCAGACTGGAACCCATGACGATTCACGAGAACCTCCTCGGGGGACCGCCCCCGACCCACCTGCCCGACGACCCGGAGCCGCGCGAGCTCCTCGCGAACGGCGCGGCGCCCGCCGATGTCGCCGCCAAGTACCCCACCTCCTCGCTCGCCTGGGCGCAGCTCGCCGACGACGCGTTCGAGCGGGGCGGCGTCGTCGAGTCGTACGCCTACGCGCGTACCGGTTACCACCGCGGCCTGGACGCCCTGCGCCGCAGCGGCTGGAAGGGCCACGGCCCGGTGCCCTGGGAGCACGAGCCGAACCGCGGCTTCCTGCGCGCCCTGCACGGCCTCGCCCGCGCCGCGCAGGCGATCGGCGAGCAGGAGGAGTACGAGCGCTGCACCCAGTTCCTGAAGGACTCCTCGCCGACGGCGGCGCAGACGCTGGGCTAGCCGGGCGGGTGTTTGTGCAGGTCCGCCTGGTGTGACCAGGCGGACCTTGCGGTCTCGGGGGACGATTGTGGAGGATGCGCGGTGGGGACCGGGGCCCCCGTGTCGATAACGGCAGGGGCGGACCGCTACCCGGAGTACGCATCAGGAGACAGCGATGTCGTCCCAGCAGGCTCAGCCCGCAGAGGCTCAGGAGCCCGAGACCCCGCATCTCGACTTCCAGGGCACCACGCCGTACGAGGACTACGTACAGGCGGATGTGCTCACCCACCTCCAGCACACCCTCTCCGACGACCCCGGAGAGATGGTCTTCCTGGTCACTACCCAGGTGATGGAGCTGTGGTTCACGGTCATCGTGCACGAGTGGGAGACCGCGGCGAAGGCGCTCCGCGAGGACCGGGTGCCGGTCGCGGTGGCCGCGCTGAAGCGGTCCGTACGAGAGCTGGAGGCGCTGAACGCGTCCTGGCGTCCCCTCTCGCAGCTCACGCCGGCCCAGTTCAACTCGTACCGCTCCGCCCTCGGCGAGGGCTCCGGCTTCCAGTCCGCGATGTACCGCCGTATGGAGTTCCTGCTCGGCGAGAAGTCCGCGTCCATGCTCGTCCCGCACCGCGGCGCGCCGCGTGTGCACGCCGAGCTGGAGAAGGCACTGCACGAACCGAGCCTGTACGACGAGGTGCTGGGGCTGCTGGCGCGGCGCGGGCAGGCCGTCCCGGACGCCGTGCTGTCGAGGGACGTATCGCAGCGCTACGAGCCCTCGGCGGACGTCGAGGCGGTCTGGACGTCCCTCTACGAAGGCCCCGAGGACGCTGAACTCGCCCGTCTCGGCGAGGCGTTGACCGACGTCGCCGAACTGGTGTGGCGCTGGCGCAACGACCATCTCGTCGCCACCCGCCGCGCAATGGGCGCGAAGACGGGCACGGGCGGCTCCGCCGGGGTGGCCTGGCTGGAGAAGCGCGCGCAGAAGAACGTGTTCCCCGAGCTGTGGACGGCGAGGTCTCATGTCTGAGCTTCGTGACAGGGCCGCGAAGCTGGACGCGGCCGACGAACTCGCCCCGCTGCGTGCGCAGTTCGTTCTGGACGAGGTCGTCTACCTGGACGGGAACTCGCTGGGCGCGCTGCCGGCAGGGGTGCCCGGGCGGGTCGACGACGTCGTGCGCCGCCAGTGGGGTGAGCTCCGCATCCGCTCCTGGGAGGAGAGTGGCTGGTGGACGGCGCCCGAGCGGATCGGTGACCGGATCGCGCCGCTCGTGGGGGCGGCCCCGGGGCAGATCGTCGTCGGTGACTCGACAAGTGTGAACGTCTTCAAGGCACTTGTGGGCGCGGTACGGCTGGCAGGGGGCGGCCGGGACGAGATCCTGGTCGACGCGACGACGTTCCCGACGGACGGGTACATCGCGGCGTCGGCGGCGCGCCTGACGGGCTGCGAGCTGCGCCCGCTGGACCCGGCGGAGGTGCCGGGTGCCGTGGGCCCTCGTACGGCGGCGGTGTTGTTGAACCACGTCGACTACCGCACGGGCCGCCTGCACGATCTCCCCGGCCTCACGTCCGCGATCCACGAGGCGGGCGCGCTCGCCGTCTGGGACCTCTGCCACAGCGCGGGCGCCCTGCCGGTCGGCCTGGACGAACACGGCGTCGACCTGGCGGTCGGCTGCACGTACAAGTACCTCAACGGCGGCCCGGGTTCACCGGCGTACCTGTACGTCCGCAGCGACCTGCAGCCACGTTTCGACTCTCCCCTCCCCGGCTGGAACTCCCACGCCGACCCCTTCGGCATGAGCCCGACGTACGCCCCCGCGCCGGGCGCGCTGCGCGGGCGGGTCGGCACGCCGGACATCCTGTCCATGCTCGCCCTGGAAGCGGCGCTCGAGGTGTGGGACGGCGTGTCGATCGACTCCGTCCGCACCAAGTCGCTCGCGCTGACGGACTTCTTCCTGGAATGCGTCGCGGCGTACGTCCCCGAGGGCCGGGTGGAGTCCCTGACCCCGTCCGCCCACGGGCAACGGGGCAGCCAGGTCGCCTTGCGCTGCGCCGACGCCGGCACCGTGATGAAGCACCTGATCGAACGAGGCGTAGTGGGCGACTTCCGCCACCCCGACATACTCCGCTTCGGCTTCACACCGCTGTATGTGGGGTTCGGCGATGTGCAGCGGGCGGCGGGTGTGTTGGCGGAGGTGCTGGGAGGCCTGGAGGGTGTGAGGAGTTCGGGGGGTTTCAGCCCGTCCGGCGCTTGAGATCTTTTAGCCCGTCCGGCGTTTGAGGACGAGCGCGAAGCGCGACGGGGTCTGGGGGCGGAGCCACCAAGGGGGAACGAGGGGGTC
>NZ_JBEZKJ010000103.1:0-4098 GCF_040651675.1 Streptomyces sp. NPDC048415
AGCACGACGGACGCAGGCGCCGGCGCGGCCGCCGCGCACACCGGCAGCGCGGCGCCCCGCGGAAACGCTTCCGCGGGGCGCCGTCAGGTACCACGCACGCTGTCAGTCCTCGTCGGCGAGGATCAGGTACAGCTTCTTGCGGGCTTCGTTGATGACCACCAGCGCCTTGTCGCGCTGGTCCTTGCTGCCGGTCTTCCAGACCTGCCCGAAGGCCTCCATGAGGCCGAACCCGGCCTGCCGGATCTCGTGCAGCGTCTCCCAGTCCACGCCACGCCCGGCCTCTTCCCAAGGCGCGTCGGGGCCGTCGCCGGCCGCGGTGCGGCCCGACTCGGTGAGCGAGAACAGCTTCTTGCCGCCCTCGGCCTCGCTGGTGATCAGGCCCTCGTCCTCCAGCAGCTGAAGGGTCGGGTAGACCGAACCCGGGCTGGGCTTCCACGCCCCGCCGCTGCGCTCGGCGATCTCCTGGATCATCTCGTAACCATGCATGGGCCGGTCCTTGAGCAGGGCCAGGATCGACGCGCGTACGTCGCCGCGGCGCGCCCTCCCTCGGCCTCCGCCCCGGCCGCCGCGCCCGCCCCAGGGGCCCGGGCCGAAGCCGGGACCACCGAAGCCGGGGCCGCCGGGACCACCCGGTCCGAAGGGGCCGAAAGCCCCGCGCCGCCCCTCGAAGCCGCCCCGACCACGAGGGCCGGGTCCGCCGTGGTGTCCATGTCCGTGTTCGTATCCGAAGTCTTGTCCACGGGAACGCATCGCAATCACTCCATTCCATCGTTGATCAGTCGCGATGCATCAACGATATATCGGAACAGTTCGCTTGACAACCCTTTCGCCGACCTGGCGCCCGGTCTGCCAACTGCACTGTCGTGAGCTTCGTCGAGGTGAGCATGAGCGTCGCGCGCCCCTAGGGCGGGTGTCAGAGAGCGTCTGTGAACTGGGTCAGCGGGTGAGGCGGTGCTGACCTGCCAGGTGGCGGCGGTCCAGATCATGGCTTCGTGGGTGGCTGGGCGGGTCTCGTGTCGCGTACGAGGCGGCGGAACCTGGTCAGCTTGGCGAAGGAGCGTTCCACGACCCAGCGGCGGTGGAGCAGGACAAAGCCCTTGGCCTGGTCGGGGCGCTTGACGATCGCCACGGCCAGGTCCCAGATGTTGCGCGCGTCGCGGACGAACCGGCCTGTCTACCCGGGGACGGCCCACACCGTTCACACCTTGATCACCGTCAAGGCAATGAGGCACATGGAGGGGGAGAGCCCGAGTGTGTCGGTGGCCATGCCTGCCCCCGAGCCACCGTCCGTCGATCCGACCACGGTGATCGAAGACGCGGCGGCGTTCAGCGCGGAATTACCCAGCCCGGCGCCCAAGTTCCGACGGCGTCGTGGCCGGCCGCTGTGGCGGCGAGGTGGGCGCGGAGGATGGCCAGCGCTGGGTGGGGGTTGTCGCGGTGCCACAGCAGCGAGTGCGGGTAGACGGGCGTCGGGTCGGTCACCGGGATGCGGCGCAGGCCGTGGTCGGCGGGCCAGACGAGGCGGGTCTGCTCGCCCATGAAGGTGGCCAGGGCCGGGGTGTCGGCCACGGTGTCGAGGAGCGCGTCGGAGCCGAAGTTGGGGCCGGTCGCCTCGATGGTGAGGCCGAACTCGGCGACGAGGTCGTCGTAGTAGGCAGCCCACTCGGTACCGGGGACGATGCCGGGCATCCAGATCCGGTGCCCGGCGAGCTGATCGACGGTCACCGACCGGGCGCCCGACAGCGCGTGGGCGGGGCCGGTGAGGAGCTGGAGCGGCTCGTCGAGCACCCGTACGGACTCGATGTCCTCGGGAAGGGGCCGGCCGGGCACGGCGACGGCGCGAAAGGACGCGTCGATCGCACCGGACCGAATGGCGGCGACGGCCGTCTCGATGTCGAACAGCCACACCACGTCGAGCTCGATCTCGGGGTGCGCGCGGTGGAAGCCGCGCATCAGGCCCGACGCCGCGCCGCGCGAGGCGATCACGTCGACGCGCAGCGGACGGCGGCCGGGGCGTACGGAAGCGACCGCGCGCTCGGCGAGACGCAGCAGCTCGCGCGCGTGGGGCAGGAACGCCTGCCCGTCGATGGTGAGCTCGGCGCCGCGCGCGGTGCGGGTGAACAGCCGCACACTGAGGTTGCGCTCCAGCGCGGCGATGCGCTTGGAGACGGCCTGCTGGGTGACCGTCAGCTCGGCGGCGGCCTCCTGGAACTGCCCCGCGTCGGCGGCGGCGACGAAGGTCCGGACGGTGTCGAGGTCCACGCCGACACCCTACGGGTACAACCGTTGGTTGTAGCCAGGTGGCTCTGCGGTTGTTTGATCCCTAAGTGTGGTGCTCGCTTTGATGCTTCCGATCGCGGATCGGTTGTGCGGATGAGTGGAGAGGGGCGGCGGGCATGAGGAGCGGGCACCGGCTGGGACATCTGCTCGGACCTCGGCTGGGGCGGCAGTTCGGGTGGCTCTGGGGAGCGTACGGGACCAGCGCGCTCGGCACGTGGCTCGCCTTCGGCTCGTTCCCGCTGATCGCCGTCCGGGTGCTGCACGCCGGACCGGCCGAGGTCGCCGCGCTCTCCTCCGTGGGGGCTGCGGTGGGCGCCGCCGTCGCGGTGCCGCTCGGCCCGTGGGTGGAGTTCCGCCGCAAGCGGCCGGTGCTGATCGCGATGGACCTGGTGCGGTTCGCGGCGCTGCTGACGATCCCCGCCGCGTTCGCGCTCGGCGTGCTCACATTCCTTCAGCTCCTGCTGGTCTCGGTCGTCGTCGCGGCGGCCGACATCAGCTTCCGCGCCGCCTCAGGCGCGTACCTGAAGACGCTGCTGCCGGCCGAGGACCTGCTCGTCGCCAACGCCCGATTCGAGTCCACGGCCTGGACGACCACGATCATCGGACCGCCGCTGGGCGGCGCGGCGATCGGGCTCCTCGGTCCGGTGGCGACGGTGGTGGCCGACGCGGTCAGCTACCTGCTCTCGGCCCTGGGCATCCGCGCGACGGGCGGGCAAGAACCGCGGCCCGAACGCCGGGAGTCCGCGCACATGCGGGCCAGGGACCTGCTCGACGGTTGGCGGTACATCCTCGCCGACGCGACGCTGCGTCCGCTGTTCTTCAACACCGCCTTGTTCAACGGCCTGGTGATGGCCGCCCAGCCGCTGCTGGCCGTCCTGATGCTAGGCCGACTCGGGTTCGCACCGTGGCAGTACGGCCTCGCCTTCGCCGCGCCCTCGATCGGCGGGCTGCTCGGTTCGCGGCTGGCCCGACCGCTCGTCACCCGGTTCGGGCAGCATCAGGTCCTGGTCGTGGTCGGGACGCTGCGCGCGCTCTGGCCCGTCGGCCTGGCCTTCCTGGGGCCGGGCACCGGAGGGCTGCTGCTGGTGATGGGCGTCGAGCTCGGGCTCATCTTCTGCTGCGGGGTCTTCAACCCCGTCTACGCCACCTACCGCCTCGAGCGCACCGCGACCGACCGGGTCACCCGCACGCTGTCCGCCTGGGCGGTGACGACCAAGGCCTCGACCGCGCTCCTGACGGCTGTCTGGGGTGTGCTGGGCGACCTGCTCGGCCCGCGTACGGCCATCGGCCTGGCCGGCGTGTTCCTGCTGGCGACCCCGCTGCTGCTCCCCCGCCGCGCGGCAGCGCATCTCTCCAAGCCGGAGCCGGCACCGAACCGCGCCTGACGGCCCGCCACGGCCGTCACCGCGATCGGGCTGCGCCGCCCTTCTTCGGAGCGGTTCACCCCTCCGCGTACGGCTCGGAGATGAGCGCGACGGCCTCCGCCGTGGCCGGTGGGGGTCGCGGCGCGGCAAATCGTGGCTCACGTGCGCAATGGGCCTCAACAGCCCCCAACTACTTGTGAGGCACATGCACCGCAAGGCCAACTGCCTCACATGCCTGAAGCTGCCTTCTGGCGACCCCAGATAACGGTCGACACTGGGCCACGCCCGTCGGCCAGGCGCGCACGTTCACGCGGCGCTGCGTAGACGCGCCCGTTCACGCAGCGCTGCATAGACGCGCACGTTCACGCAGCGCTGCATAGACGCGCACGTTCACGCAGCGCTGCATAGACGCGCACGTTCACGCAGCGCTGCATAGACGCGCACGTTCACGCAG
>NZ_JBEZKJ010000103.1:4198-27253 GCF_040651675.1 Streptomyces sp. NPDC048415
CGCTGCGTGGACGCGCACGGTCACGCAGCGCTGCGTAGATCCGGCACCACGCCCGCGCGCGGGTCCACCGGCGGAACAGGGGTAGAGGGTCTGGTGCGGCGGGAAGTCGCCCGGCAGGGCCCGCCAGGCGCTCCCGCCGCGGACCAGGTGGAAGACCGCGTCCAGGACCAGGCGCCGGTCCCACTTCCCAGGCCTGCGCCCCCGCGCCCGTCAGTGGTCGCATCGTCCGGAGGTTCCGCCCGGCGCCTCACACCTCCCACGCCGAGAGTAGGTTTCGTCAATGGCATGCCGTATCAGTGAGCTCGTGCTCGATTGCCACGACCCCGAGGTGCTGGCGCGGTTCTGGTGCGAGGTCCTGGACTTCACAGTGCTCGATCGCGACGAGGGCGACATCGAGATAGGGCCGCGCGAAGGTTTCGGCGGCCCGCAGCCGACGATCATCCTCAGCCAGACCGACGAGCCGAAGAACGGGAAACTCCGGCTGCACATCGACGTCAACGCCACCGACCGCGATCAGGCCGCCGAGCTCGAACGCCTCCTGGCCGCCGGGGCCGACCTCGTCGACATCGGTCAGACCGGGGAGGAGTCCTGGCACGCCCTCGCCGATCCCGAAGGCAACGAGTTCTGCCTGCTCAAGGCTCGCCTCGACCCGCTCTGACGAGTGGACGCCGGTCGGCGTCTCAGTCGGTCCGGTCCGAAGTTACGCGTCTCGGTCGGCTTCCTTGGCCGCACTCTCCAGTCGGCTTCGATGGTTCTCCCACCAAGCCGAATCGCCCGGCGCCATGCTGTCGTTGCCCTTGCTCATCCCGACGACACCGTCTATGAGCTCCCGGATGACATCGGCGTGCCCCGCGTGCCGGTGCGTATCAGCAATCACGCGCACCACGGCATGATGCAGCGTCACCTCGCTTCTGTCGCTCGGCCACCACGGCACCCTGCCGATCGTGTCCAGCGCCAGCGCGTCGATCGTCGCGTCCGAGTGCGCCCACGCCCGGCCGTAAAGGTCCACGATGTGCTCACGCGACTCGTCGGCGGTGGCCCACATATCCGCGTTGGGCTCAGCACCGTCTTCGAGCCAGGGCAGCGGCTCGCCGGACAGCCGTCCAAAGGTGTCGCCGAGGTAGCCCAGCTCGACGCCGGCCACGTGCTTGATCAGGCCCAGGAGGTTGGTGCCGGTCGGCGTCAGCGGGCGGCGGGTGTCGTACTCCGAGAGCCCTTCGAGCTTCCACAGCAGGGCGTCGCGGGCGGACTGCAGGTAAAAGTGAAGGTCAGCCTTGGGATCCGATGCGGTCATGGGGCCAGTCTTCCGCTCGCACGATCTTTGTCCACCGCCTTTGTCCACCGCCTTTGTCCACCGTCTTTGTCCATCGCTCGCGGCGAATCAGATCATCTGACGCGACGGGCGAATCGGACCAGATCGCTTGAGCCAGGGGCCAAAACGTAGGCTCTGGCAGCATGAGCGCACTCCTGCCGTTCCTCACGGTCATCGGCTGCCTCGCCCTGGTGGTGGGCTTCCTCGCCTGGCTGGCGGCTCGTGTGCGGGGCCGCGGGATGGCCGGGGCCGCCATCGGCGCGGCCCTGGCCGCGCACGACGAGGCGTTCCGGGTGACCGCTCACGACGCGCACCACGAGATCCGGGCACAGGCCGAGCGAAAGGCACCGCTCATGTCGCCCGACGACCACTGGATCTCCGGCCGCGACGAGCAGCCGCCGACGGCGGGCCGGCGCCCGCTTCGGCCGCGCACCCGCCGTCCGCGCCAGGGACGGGCCCATGGACGCTGGACGGCTCGCCTCAGGCGGAGCCACTGACCGGCGACGCGCTCACGCATCCCAGCGGGAACCGCTCCGGGAACCGGTCCAGCACCACGGAATTGGCCTTGGCCCCCCACGTCGCGTGGCGGCTAGCGTCGGGCCATGCGGATTCGAATCGTCGACGCCTTCACCGACCGCCCCTTCGCCGGAAATCCGGCCGGGGTCCTCCTCCTCGACGCCTTCCCGGACGACGCCTGGCTCCAGAACGTGGCCCTCGAGGTCAACCACGCCGAGACCGCGTTCGCCCACCGACTTCCCGAGGGAGGCGACGCCGACTGGGCGCTGCGCTGGTTCACGCCCGCCACCGAGGTCGCGATGTGCGGACACGCCACGCTGGCGACCGCGCACGTGCTGCACACCACGGGCGCCCATGAGGGGCCGGTACGGTTCGCCACGCTCAGCGGCGTCCTCATCGCCACCCCGCACGAGGACGGTGCGATCACCCTGGACTTCCCTACAGCGCCGCTCACCCCGGTCGAGCTCCCGGACGGCGTCGCCGAGGCGCTCGGCGCCGAGCCGCTAACGGCCTTCGACACCGGCCCGAACATCGGCGATCTGGTGATCGAGGTCGCCGACGAGAAGACGGTCCTGGGCCTCACCCCCGATCACAAGGCGCTCGCCCGGTACTCGGAACGCGGCATCATCGCGACCGCCCGCGCCGAGGATCCCTCCCGGGGCTACGACTTCGTCTCCCGCTGCTTCTTCCCGAACGTCGGCATCGACGAGGACCCGGTCACCGGAAGCGCCCACACAGCCCTCGCCCCCTACTGGTCGGAACGCCTCGGCCGCGCCGGTCTCACCGGGCTGCAGGCTTCCCGGCGCTCCGGACTCGTCCGCACCGAGCTGCGCGGCGACCGCACCCTGCTCACGGGCCACGCAGTCACGGTCATCGAGGGCGAGCTGCTCGCCTAGCAGCATGCGAAAGGGGCGTACGACACCTCGTACGCCCTCTTCGTACGCCGTCTTCGAACGCCCTCTTCGTACGCCTGATTCGTACACCTTCTTTGTAGGCCCTCTTCGTACGCCCCGCCCCTTCGAGACCCGCTCACGCCGTGGGCAGCCACCCCACCTTGCCCGCCAGCAGCGCGTATCCCACGAACGCCCCGATGTCGAGCAGCGAGTGCGCCACCACCAGGGGACCGACCCGCCCCCAACGCCGGTACAGGTAGACGAAGACCACGCCCATCGCCATGTTGCCGACGAACCCGCCGACGCCCTGGTAGAGGTGGTATGAGCCGCGCAGCACCGAGCTCGCCACCAGCGCGGTGCCCGGCGTCCATCCCAACTGCCCGAGCCTGCGCAGCAGATACCCGATGACGATGACCTCCTCCAGCACGGCGTTCTGCACGGCCGACAAGACCAGCACCGGGAACTTCCACCACACGTCGGGCAGCGCCTCCGGCACCACGGTGAGGTTGAAGCCGAGCCCCCGCGCCGCCAGATAGAAGGCGATGCCCGTGCTGCCGATCACCGCGGCGATGGCGGCTCCGCGCCCGAGGTCCGGCCAGGGACGCGTGCGGTCGAAGCCGATCACGCGGAGTCCCGCGCCCTCCCGGAGCAGGAAGTGCGCGACCAGCGCGACCGGCACCAGAGCCGACGCGATTCCGAACAACTGCCAGGCCAGATCAAGCCAGGGGCGACCCGGCGCGGCCGAGGCGTTGAGAGTGGCCGCCTGATCCTTGAGACCCCCCGGTTTGGTGACCGATCCGACAAAGCTGATCAGCGCGGACACCCCGCTCGCACCGAGCGACAGGCCCAGGACGAGCAGGGTCTCGTCCCGGAAAATCCGTCGTGTCAGCCGCTCCGTCGGAGAAGATTCGGCCACCGACCCCGCCTCCACCTGCACTCGCGCCTCCAGTTGAGTAATCCCGCCTCATCCCCCATCTTCGCCCCGCTAGGGTCTCGAAAGAAGTTACGAAAATCGTGCGCGACAGGCCGTCGGGGGGACGGACGCCGTACGGGGCGTACCTCCTCTTTGCCTGATTTACGGCTGTCTTCGGCTCGAGTCTCAAGCTGTCCACCACTCGAGGCTCAACAGGGAGGGGCACCACCGTCATGGGACGTCACAGCTTGCCCGACGAGTACGGAGCGGGTGCCGCCGACCCCCGGCCCCGCGCGCGCCGCCGCAATGTGGCCATCGCGACGGCGCTCGTGCTCATGGTCGCGGCGGGCACGGCGGCCGCGGTCCGTGGTGGTCTGCTCTCCTTCGGCGCCTCCTGCCAGGACAGCGCCGTGCACCTCGAGGTCGCCGCGTCGGCGGACGTGGCGCCGGCCCTCAGGGCGACCGCCGAGTACGCCCGCGCGAACAACATCACCTCCGACGGCCGCTGCCTCGACATCAGCGTGAGCGCGCGCGAGCCGTCCAGGGTCACCGAAGCCCTGCGGTCGGGCAAGAAGTCCGACGTCCAGGTGTGGGTGCCGGACTCCGACGTGTGGGTGCAGCGCGTCACCGCGGACAGCACCGCGACCCAGGTGACCAACGCGGGCAACGTGGCCTCCTCGCCGGTCGGCGTCGCCATGGTCCCCTCGGCCGCGAAGTCGCTGGGGTGGCCGAAGAAGACGTACACCTGGACCGAGTTGGCCGGCGCGGCGGTGCAGGAGGACAACCTCAAGCTCGGTACGGCCGATCCCACGCGCAGCGCGACCGGTCTGCTCGCGCTGACGCAGCTGAGCGCCGCCGCGGCCGGTGTCAAGGGCGGTGACACCCAGGCGGCCGCGATGGCGAAGGCCCTCTCGCAGCGCACCTCCGACAGCGACAGCCAGGTCCTCGACACGCTCCCCCGCGACTCATCCGGCACCGAGCAGGGCAACCCCAAGCGCAACCAGGCGCTGATCCTCTCCGAGCAGGCGGCGTTCGCGTACAACGAAGCGGACGACAGCGGCGACGGGCTCGACCTCTTCTATCCCAAGGACGGTTCGCCCCGGCTCGACTACCCGTTCACCCTGGTCGACGAGGTGCGGCTGAGCACCGACGAGAGCCGCGCCGCCCTGCGGTTCATGACACTGCTGAGCGAGTCACAGCCTGAGAAGATCCTGCGGAAGTACGGCTTCCGCACGGACGACGAGAACCCCTCAGACACCCTGGTCAGCGAGGCCGGCGGGAGCTCCCCGCAGCCGTACGCGCAGGCCTCGGCCCAACCCGCGTCGGCGAAGGCGCTCCAGGAAGCCCCGGCATGTGGACGATCACGGTGCAGAGCGCCCGGATCACCACGGTCGTCGACGCCTCCGCGTCCATGTCGGAGCCGGTACCGGGCACCGGCCAGTCCCGGATGGACGTCACCAAGGCCTCCCTGCTGCAGGCCCTCGCCACCTTCACCCCTGAGGACGAGATCGGGCTGTGGAAGTTCTCCACGGAGCTCGACGGCGACAAGGACTACCGCGTGCTCGTGCCGACCGAGCGGCTCGGGGACCGCAAGGGCACCGGCACCCAGCGGGACAAGCTGTCGGAGGCCTTCAGCGCCCTCAAGCCCGTCCCGAGCGGGGCGACCGGCCTGTACGACACCACGCTGGCCGCGTATCAGGCGGCCATCTCCTCCTATGTGAAGGGGAAGTTCAACGCGCTGGTCGTCCTCACCGACGGGGTCAACCAGGATCCCGGCAGCATCTCGCGCTCCAGCCTCGTCGACGAGATGCAGAAACTGACGGATCCGGAGCGCCTGGTGCCGTTGATCGCGATCGCGGTGGGCCCGGACTCCGACAAGAACGAGGTCGAGCAGATCGCCAAGGCGACCGGCGGCTCGGGTCACCAGGTGAATGACCCTTCGAAGATCCACTCGGTGATCCTCAAGGCGATCGTGGAGGCGGGCAGCCAGAGCTGACGACCGTGCGAGCGCCCCTCACCCGAGGGGAACCGGCTCCGGCAGCCCCACCGGCCAGGTGTGCACGGGCTCGCCGCGATGCATCAACTCGCCGTAGCGCCTGGTGGTCGCGGCCAGCGCGGCATCCCGCCCGAGCCCCTTCTCCAGGGCCCGGTGGAAGGTGGCGGCCTGCCAGGTCGCGCCGTTGACGCGCAGCCGGCAGCGGTCCTCGATCACGCCCAGGTAGAGATCCCGGTCGGCGGGCTCGACCCCCCACGCGTCCAGTCCGGCGGCGGCGAGCGGCAGCAGCTCGTCGCGGACCAGGTGCGTGGCGTCCACCTGCGTGGTCCCGCCGTACCGGCCGCGCCGCGGCCACTCCAGGCGCGCGTCGATCCCGTGCCGGCAGGCGGCGTCGAAGTTGGCGGCGGCGGAGGCGAAGGACAGCCGGGTCCACACGGGCCGCGTCTCCTCGGCGAGCGCGCGGACGAGCCCGTAGTAGAAGGCGGCGTTGGCGATGACGTCGGTGACGGTGGGGCCCGCGGGGAGCACCCGGTTCTCCACGCGCAGATGCGGGACGCCGTCGGCGATGCCGTACACGGGCCGGTTCCAGCGGTACACCGTGCCGTTGTGCAGCACGAGTTCGGCGAGCTTGGGGATGCCTCCGGCGTCGAGGACGGCGAGAGGGTCCTCCTCGTCGCAGATGGGCAGGAGGGGCGGGAAGAAGCGCAGGTTCTCCTCGAAGAGGTCATACGCCGAGGAGATCCACCGTTCGCCGAACCAGGTGCGCGGCCTGACTCCCTGGGCCTGCAGCTCGGGTGGACGGGTGTCGGTGGACTGCTGGAAGAGCGGGGGCCGCGACTCGCGCCACAGCTCGTGGCCGAACAGGAACGGCGAGTTGGCACCGACCGCGATCTGCGCGGCCGTCACCACCTGCGCCGCGTTCCACACGTCCGCGAACCGGTCCGGGGTGACCTGGAGGTGCAGCTGGACGGAGGTGCAGGCAGCTTCCGGCGCGATGGACTTCGACGTACAGACGAGTCGCTCGACGCCATCGATGTCCAGGGCGAAGTCCTCGCCGCGGGCGGCCACGATCTGGTCGTTGAGCAGGGTGTAGCGGTCGACGTCCGACAGGTTCGAGGAGACCAGGTCTTCCTGCGCCAGCGTCGGAAGAATGCCGATCATCACGATTCCGGCGTCGACCTCACCGGCCTTGCGATGGGCGTACGCGAGAGCCGCGCGCAGCTCCTCGGCGAGCCGGTCGAATACCCGGCCACCCAATCGGTGTGGGGCTATGTTGACTTCCAGATTGAACATGGCGAGTTCTGTTTGGAAGTCGCGGCTGGCGATCCTTTCGAGTACTTGCGCATTCATCATTTTGGGCATGCCGTCGGGTCCTGCGAGATTCAGCTCGATCTCCAGACCCATGAGGTTCTTCGGGCGATCGAACCGCTTCTCCTTCAGCAGCATCTCCAGTCCCGTCAGGCACTGCCGGAGCTTGCCGCGGTGGCGCAGCCGATCGGACGGACCGAACGGCTCTGCAACGACCTTCTCCCCCATCGAAGCGTCCCTCCTCGGATGGGCAGGCCGATGCTCCGGCCCCTGGCGTCCCGGGTCACGGGGGATGATGCCCAGGCAACGCGATCGATAACGCCCTCGACGAGTCGCCCCGCCCGCTACCCTGGATCCGAGTACCCCGCGGCACATTCACCAGGCATGGTGCACCGTGCAAGTTTCAGCTTGAAATGATCTCGTGAAAAACGCCGACGAGAATCGGCCGACCGCTCCGGCGAAGATTTCCGAGGTCACCGCAAGTACCTCCGCGCAGAATCGGGATGAATCCCTCGTTTCGGCGACCGAATATTGCCTTGCTCTTCATATTCGGGACGGCTAGACGAAACACCGTCTGAACACGCGTCGTATAAACTCCGCAAACGAGGCAGAGAGTTGGCGCTCGCGGTCCCCGGTCCTGTCGTCAGGGCGACGTACGGCAGGCGACACCCTGTCGGCAGATCCAGACCCTCGCTCCTCTGACCCCGAGAGCTGACAGCGCCGTCCGCCCACGCCCTCGCGCCACCGTGCCTGTCGAATGAGAGGCGACCCACTATGCCGCTGCATGTCCCCCCGGCTCCCGCGCCCGCCCTGCGCACCGTCCTCACGGCACTCGGTTCCCCCACCGCCGTCCGCGAGGCCCGTACTCCCTCCCTGCGGACAGTCCAGGGACCGGTCACGCCCGAAGTCCCCTTGCCCGTGCACATCCTGGACCGCATCACTCCCGCGGGAGCGTCCGCCACCCGGCTCGCCGGGTGGCGCTTTCTGATCCGCAGCGGTGACCGCGCGGTGGCCGCGGCCGACACCATGCTGACCCCCGACGGCTGGGCCTTCTCGCGCTTCTTCGAGGGCCCGTACATCACCGCCACCGAACGCGCCCTGCGCCAGGCCGAGACCATGCAGCAGCCGTACCAGGCACGCCTCCTGTCGGTGCCCGAGCTGTACATGCTCACACTCTGGCTGCACGGCGACTGCACCGCGGACGGCGCCACCGGTCAGCCGGCCGCCACCGACCTCCTTGTCCCGCTGGCTCCCGCGCCGCCCGGCATCGCCGCGCACCGTCCGCACCGCGTCGCCGAACTGCTGCCGGTCCTCACCCACCGGCTCACTCCGGGCCCACTGCTCAGCTCGCCCGCGTAAGCACCGAGCGCAGTGCCCCGCCGCCGCTTCCTGCGGCCGCGGGGCACTGCGCTCGTTCGGGCCCCAGGGCGCTCGTACGAGGAAAAACGCGCTGCTCATCCCAACCGGACTAGCCCCATTCGGCCACGTCGAACCATCCAAAGGGACAGTGCAGTTGGGATGAACCGTCCGCACGGGTGATGCGTCCTCAACCTGTGAGAAGCGGTGCCGCGAAATCCCTGCGGATTGACGCCCGTAGGGCAACACTGGGTTTGGACCACACACCAACGGGGGGCGGCAATGAGTACTTCCAGCCGCGGGACAGACACCACAGCCATCACTCACATCTCAACCCAGCGAAAGATCCCATCCATGTGCCAGCACCAGCCACCGTGTCCGTCAGCCGAATCAGCCGACCGGGAGTCCGCCCGTCTCGTGGCGCACCACCCGGAGCAGGGATGGAGCCTGCTGTGCAACGGCGTTCTGCTCTTCGAGGACACCGGTGAGCTCCTGCCGGACGGCCAGATCATCGCCCCGCACCGCCCGATGGGCAGCGCGCACGTGATGACGGCGGCCTGAGCCGCACGCGCACGACGGGCGACTGCCCGGACAGAACGAGGGGCCGGCCCGGAGACACATCCCCCGAACCGGCCCCGACGCATGTCCGCCGGTGATTACTCCTCGTAAGCGTCCAGCGGCGGGCAGGAGCAGACCAGGTTCCGGTCACCATAGGCCTGGTCGATGCGGCGCACCGGCGGCCAGTACTTGTCCGCGGCACAGACACCGGCCGGGAAGACGGCCTCCTCGCGCGTGTACGCGTGGTCCCAGTCCCCGCCGAGCGCGGCAGCCGTGTGCGGAGCGCCCCGCAGCGGGTTGTCGTCCACCGCCCACTCGCCCGAGCCGACCTTCTCGATCTCCCCGCGAATCGCGATCATCGCGTCGCAGAACCGGTCCAGCTCGCCCAGGTCCTCGGACTCGGTCGGCTCGATCATCAGCGTGCCGGCCACCGGGAACGACATCGTCGGCGCGTGGAAGCCGTAGTCGATCAGCCGCTTGGCGATGTCGTCGACGCTGACGCCGGTCGCCTTGGTCAGCGGGCGCAGGTCGATGATGCACTCGTGGGCGACGAGCCCGCCGGGGCCGTTGTAGAGCACCGGGTAGTGCGGCTCCAGACGCTTGGCGATGTAGTTGGCGGACAGCACGGCCACCTGCGTGGCGCGCTTGAGGCCCTCGCCGCCCATGAGCCGGACGTACGCCCATGAGATGGGCAGGATGCCGGCGGAGCCCCACGGAGCGGCCGAGATCGGGCCGACACCGGTCGCGGGACCGGCCGCGGGCTGCAGCGGGTGGTTCGGCAGATACGGCGCCAGGTGCGCGCGCACACCGACCGGGCCGACGCCCGGACCGCCGCCACCGTGCGGGATGCAGAACGTCTTGTGCAGATTCAGGTGCGAGACGTCGCCGCCGAAGTGGCCCGGCTTGGCGAGGCCCACCAGCGCGTTGAGGTTGGCGCCGTCGACATAGACCTGGCCGCCGGCCTCGTGCACCTGCGCGCAGATGTCGGCGACATGCTCCTCGAACACACCGTGCGTCGAGGGGTACGTGATCATCAGGACGGCGAGTTCGTCGCGGTACTGCTCGATCTTGGCGCGCAGATCCTCGACGTCGATCTCGCCGTCGTCCGCGGTCTTCACGACCACGACCTTCATACCGGCCATCACGGCGCTCGCGGCGTTGGTGCCGTGCGCGGAGGACGGGATGAGGCAGACGGTGCGCTGCTCGTCGCCGCCTGCGCGGTGATAGCCGCGCACGGCGAGCAGTCCGGCCAGCTCGCCCTGCGAACCGGCGTTGGGCTGCAGCGACACGTTGTCGTATCCGGTGACCTCGGCGAGCCGCTCCTCCAGCTCACGGATCAGCGTGAGGTAGCCCTGCGCCTGCTCGGCGGGCGCGAAGGGGTGCAGCTGACCGAACTCCGGCCAGGTGACCGGCTCCATCTCCGTGGTCGCGTTGAGCTTCATCGTGCAGGAGCCCAGCGGGATCATGCCGCGGTCGAGCGCGTAGTCGCGGTCGGAGAGCTTGCGCAGGTAGCGCAGCATCGCGGTCTCGGAGCGGTACTCGTGGAACACGGGGTGCGTGAGGTAGTCGTCGGTGCGCAGCAGCTCGGTCGGCAGCGTGTCCTGCGCCGTCGCGTCCAGCGCCTCGACATCGCCCTTGACACCGAACGCCGTCCACACGGCGCCCAGCTGCTTGCGCGTCGTGGTCTCGTCGCAGGAGATCGACACATGGTCGGCGTCGACGAGATGGAGGTTGACGCCATGGTTGCGGGCGCCCGCCACTATCTCGGCGGCCCGGCCCTGAACCCGTGCGGTCAGCGTGTCGAAGTAGGCGCCGTGCACGACCTCGACCCCGCCGGCCGTCAGGCCCGCGGCGAGGATCGTGGCGTACCGGTGCGTACGCCGGGCAATGGTCCTCAGGCCCTCGGGACCGTGGTAGACGGCGTACATGCCGGCCATCACGGCGAGCAGCACCTGCGCCGTACAGATGTTGCTGGTCGCCTTCTCACGGCGGATGTGCTGCTCACGCGTCTGCAGCGCGAGGCGGTACGCCTTGTGTCCGTCCGCGTCGACGGACACACCGACGAGGCGGCCGGGCAGGCTGCGCGCGAATTTCTCGCGCACCGCCATGTATCCGGCGTGCGGACCACCGAAGCCCATCGGCACACCGAAGCGCTGCGTCGTACCGACGGCGATGTCGGCGTCGAGGTGGCCGGGCGCGGTGAGCAGGGTCAGGGCGAGCAGATCGGCGGCCACGGTGACGACCGCGCCCAGCTCGTGCGCCCGCTCGATGAGCGGCTTGATGTCGCGTACGGCACCGGAGGCGCCCGGGTACTGCACCAGCACACCGTTGATCTCGCGCTCGGCGATCTCGGCCGGAATGCCCTCGCTCAGGTCGGCGACGACGACCTCGACGCCGGTCGGCTCGGCGCGGGTCTGGATCACGGCGACGGTCTGCGGCAGCGCGTCCGCGTCGACCAGGAACAGGCCCTTCTTGTTCTTCCCCATGCGGCGGGACAGCGCCATCGCCTCGGCGGCGGCGGTGCCCTCGTCGAGCAGCGAGGCGCCGGACGTCGGCAGTCCGGTCAGCTCGGCGACCACGGTCTGGAAGTTCAGCAGCGCCTCAAGACGGCCCTGCGAGATCTCCGGCTGGTAGGGCGTGTACGCGGTGTACCAGGCCGGGCTCTCCATGACGTTGCGCAGGATCACCGGCGGCGTGAACGTGCCGTGGTAACCGAGGCCGATCATCGAGTCGAGCACCTGGTTGCGGTCCGCGAGGGAGCGCAGCTCGGCCAGCACCTCGGCCTCGGTGCGCGCGCCCGGCAGCTTCAGCGCCTCGGAGTTCTTGATCACGTCCGGCACCGCGGCGGCCGTCAGCTCGTCGAGCGAGCCGTACCCGACCTGCGCGAGCATCTTGGCCCGTGCCTCGAGGTCGGGTCCGATGTGGCGCTGCTCGAAGGGGATTCCCTGTTCGAGTTCGGAGAGCGGAATGCGATGGGCGGTCATTGCGGAGGCCTCCTGGTCTGACGCGACCTTCGAGGGGCACCCCTGCACGGGTACCCCGACGGCCTCCCCCTCTGTCATCTCAACCTGAGAGCTTCACCGGACCGTCCGCTGACGACCCGGTTTTCACCGTCGGTGAGAGCGGAGGCCATCGACACCCGCCCTGCTTTCCAGAGTGACCTCGTCCGTGCGGTACGTGAGCCTGAGAGATTCCGGGGAGGATTTGCTCCTTCGGCGCCTCCGATGAAGTCTGGAGGACTCTCCCGCACGGGGTCAGCAGCCGCCTGTCAGCCTACCAGCGAGGACAGGGCCCGGGCCTTCGAGTGGCCGCCTTCCTGAATGTGCTCTTTTGTAGTGCTTACGGATGATTTGCGACCAAGAGGAGGGCCCGTGCAGACCGACATCGATCCGCGCAACCTGATCGGCCGCAAGGCGTTCGACCGCAATGGCACCAAGATCGGCACGATCGACGAGGTCTATCTCGACGACGCGACCGGGGCCCCGGAGTGGGCGGCCATACGGACCGGCCTGTTCAGCAGAGACGCCTTTGTACCTCTGGAGCCCAGCGAGCTCGTCGAGGGCGCCCTGCGCATCCCCTTCGACCGAGCGCTGATCAAGGACGCCCCGGACTTCGGCGTCGGCCGTCACCTCTCGCCCGAACAGGAACTCCAGCTCTACCACCACTACGGCCTCGATGTGGCGCCCCCTCCCCCGCCACCGGACCGCGACTTCGGCCGGCTCGCTGGCTCGGACGACGCCTGAGGAGACGAGACTTGAAGTGAGGAGGCCTGAGGCGCGGGGGTCTCGGGTCTTCGCGCCACCAAGGGCAGCGGGTCCGCGGGCTCCAGATCCGCATCGTCGGTCCTGAAGGTCCGTACCCGCCCGGGCTCGGAGTAGGGCGTCTCGAACCGCACCGTGACCCGTCCGAGGCCGCTGCCCTGAACCCATCCGTGCCCGTACTCGGCGTGCCGTACGTCGTGCCCCGCGGGCCAACGCCGCTCGGCGGGCGGCACATGCTCCGCGGTGGACTCCTCCGTCGCGCCCTGCGCGGATTGCTCCCGGTCTCCCGACTCCCCGGAGGCGGCCTGCGCCGCCGCTTGTACCTGCGCACGCGCCTCTGCTTCTGCCTGCGCCTGAGCCTGCGCGAACAGATCCTCCTGCGTGTAGTCCGCGAGCCCCGAGACGCCGACGCCCAGCAGTCGTACCCCACCGGTCGTGTCCACCGCCTCCAGGAGCCGCATGGCGGCCTCGCGTACGACCGCGGGGTCGTCCGTGGGTCCGCGCAGTGTCTCGGACCGGGTGAGCGTCGAGAAGTCGTACCTCCGCACCTTCAGGACGATCGTCCGCCCCGACAGCCCGGCTGTGCGCAGCCGCGCCACACACCGGTCAGCGAGCCGCTGCACCTCCAGACCGACCCGGACCCGGTCATGGATGTCCACGTCGTACGTGTCCTCGACCGACACCGACTTGGTCTCCCGCTCGGCCACCACGGGCCGGTCGTCGTGCGCCAGCGCCATCGCGTACAGCGCCTGCCCATGGGCTTTCCCCAGCAGCCGTACGAGCTCGTCCTCACCCGCCTCCGCGAGCTCCTCGACGGTGCTGACCCCGGCCCGCCGCAGATGGTCCCCGGTCGCGGGCCCCACCCCCGGCAGCGTCCGCACCGACATCGGACCCAGCAGCGCGCGCTCGGTTCCGGGCTCTATCAGCACCAGGCCGTCGGGCTTGGCCTGCTCCGAGGCGATCTTGGCCAGCATCTTGGACGCGGCGAGCCCCACCGATCCCGTGAGCCCCGTGACGGCGCGGATGTCGGCGCGCAGCTTCACCCCGGCCAGCCGCGCCGAGCCCTCGTCCCAGGCTGTTCCGCCCGCTTCCAGGTCCACGAACGCCTCGTCCAGGCTGAGCGGCTCCACCAGCGGCGACAAGGCCCCCAGCAGCCCCATCACCTGCTCGCTGACCTCCCGGTAGAGCCCGAAGCGCGGCACCAGATACGCGGCGTTCGGCGCGAGCCGACGGGCCTGGGCCATGGGCATCGCCGAGTGCACCCCGAAGACGCGTGCCTCGTACGAGGCGGTGGCGACGACTCCGCGCGGTCCGAGCCCGCCCACGACGACCGCTTTCCCGCGCAGGCTCGGCTTGGACGCCTGCTCCGCCGAGGCGAAGAAGGCGTCCATGTCGAGATGCAGGATCGTCGGCGCGGTTCTCACATCTCCGATGCTGCACTACGCCACTGACAATGCCCCGGCACACCGGGGCATCAGATCGGCCCCTGCGCCTCAGACCGCGCGATTGCGCCGCCGCGCCAGCTCGTCCGTCGGGTTGTGCCCGACGAGCGTCTCGCCCGTGTCCACGCGCTCTCCGTGCAGCTGCGAGAGGGCACTCTCGACGTCCCGCCACACCACACCCACGGCGATCCCGAAGACACCCTGACCGCCCTGCAACAGGGCATGTACGTCGTCGGGCGAGGTGCACTCGTAGACCGTCGCGCCGTCGCTCATCAGCGTCATACGCTCCAGGTCCCGGAAGCCGCGCTCCCTGAGGTGCTGAACCGTGGTCCGGATGTTCTGGAGCGACACCCCGGTGTCGAGGAACCGCTTGACGATCTTCAGGACGACTACGTCCCGGAAGCTGTAAAGGCGCTGCGTCCCTGACCCGTAGGCGGGCCGCACACTCGGCTCGACCAGACCGGTCCGCGCCCAGTAGTCCAACTGCCGGTAAGTGATGCCGGCCGCTGCGCACGCCGTGGGACCGCGATAGCCGATCTCCTCGGAAACCGCCCCTCCCTCGCCCGACACTGCCGCCGGCCGCCGCGGAACGTGATCGGCCGCGCTGCCGTGAAGCGGGTACGGGCCGCTCTCCCCCAGACCGCGTCCGGGGGCACCCCCAGCCGTACCGTCGCCGCTGCTTCTCACGCCGACCTCCGTCCTTGACCTGCCTTCTCGACGGTAGGCAGTCACCAGGGGCGCGTCAACGATCGCCACACTCGGCACGCCGAGTGATAATCACCCTAAGAGTGGTTTCCCGCGCCCCACCGCGGGGAAAGGCTAGCCGAATGCTCTCGGAGCGGGCCGCGGCACACCACACTGGCCGCGGGCAATTGCCGCCCCAAGCGCCCTGACAATCCGGCGCGTCACTGGCTGTTGGTGCCGAAGTCCTCGGGCGAGATCTGGTCGAGGAACTCGCGGAATTTCTCCACCTCGTCCTCCTGCTCGTCCGGGATCGCGATGCCCGCGTCGTCGAGCACTCCGTCGCTGCCGTAGATCGGCGTCCCGGTGCGCAGGGCCAGCGCTATGGCGTCGGACGGCCGCGCGCTCACCTCGACCCCGCTGGCGAACACGAGCTCGGCGTAGAAGACGCCCTCCCGCAGGTCCGTGATGCGCACTTCGGTGAGCTCCTGGCCTACGGCCTCCAGCACGTCCTTGAACAGGTCGTGGGTCAGCGGTCGCGCGGGAGCCATGCCCTGCTGCGCGAAGGCGATCGCCGTCGCTTCCCCCGGTCCGATCCAGATGGGAAGGTAGCGGTCGCCTCCCACTTCACGCAGAAGCACGATCGGTTGGTTGGAGGGCATTTCGACCCGGACACCTACGACATCGAGCTCGTTCACACAGCAACCCTAGGCCGTGCCCGGGACGTTTGGGTAGTCGGGCACAGAACGGGTGGACGATCCACAGCCTGGTGGCGCCCCGGGTCAGGGCAGCCGCACACCCAGCGCGTTCTGCACAAGCGCCGCGTGCAGCTTCACCGTCAGGCCCGCCAGCTCCTTCGTACGGGCCTCCGCGTGCGCCCTGGTCTGCGGATTGCGATGGCGCCGCAGCGGGGCCACCACCTGGTCCACAAGTCCCGCGTCACGGTCGGCCGCGGCCTTCATCGCACGCAGATGGCGCGGCTCGATCCCGGACCGCCCGAGCTCCACGACGAGCGCGGCGACGGTCACCGCCTCCGCGTCGTACGCCCCGTCCGGCAGCGGCGCGATGAGCCCGTACGACTCCCATTCCTGCAGCTCCCGCTCACCGATCTCGGCGGCGGCCAGCAGCTCGGCGCGGCCCACCCGGGCCGCCGTGGGCACCTCGGGCTCGCCGAAGAGGTCACCGAGGAGCTCTGCGTCGCCGGAGTCGCGCTGGCGCCCCACGGACGGCAGCCGCACCGGCTCACCACGCTCCAGGGCGTCCAGATGCTCGCGGATCACCTTCAGCGGCAGATAGTGGTCGCGCTGCATCCTCAGGACGTGGCCGAGACGCTCGACGTCAGTGGCGCTGAACTTGCGATACCCCGAAGGGGTTCGCTGCGGCTCGATGAGCCCCTCCGACTCCAGGAACCTGATCTTGGAGACGGTGACCTCGGGGAATTCGTCACGCAGCACGTTCAGCACCACGCCGATGCTCATCAGCCCACTGTCCGCGGCGGCGGCACCGCTGCCGGCACCGCCGCTCGGTGTTTGAAGCATGGACCTTCCCTGAGGTCAGATGCCCCGCTGGCTCGCGTAGAAGACCAGCCGGTACTTGCCGATCTGCACCTCGTCACCGTTCGACAGAGCGACCTGGTCGATCCGCTCCCGGTTGACGTACGTGCCGTTCAGGCTGCCGACGTCGGCCACCGTGAACGAGCCGTCCGCGGCGCGACGGAACTCCACGTGGCGGCGCGACACGGTCACGTCGTCCAGGAAGATGTCGCTCTGCGGGTGACGCCCGGCCGTGGTCAGCTCGCCGTCCAGCAGGAAGCGACTGCCCGAGTTCGGGCCACGGCGGACCACCAGGAGCGCCGAGCCGAGCGGCAGCGCGTCTACGGCCGCCTGCGCCTCCGGGGAGAGCATCGGCGAGAGCGTCTGGCCCGTCACCTCGGCGTCATAGGCCTCGAGGCCCGAAATGGAGATCGTGGACGTCGTCTCGGACGGACGCTCCGCGCCGCCCCGCAGCGGCGCACCGCAGTTGGAGCAGAACCGGCTGTTCTCCGCGTTGCGGTTACCGCACCTCGTACACACCAGGGCCGACATGGACGGATCCTCCTGCCGCGGCTGCCCCCCAGGGGCATGGGACGCGTACGGATCGGAGGCAAACCCTCCACCCGTACTTGAGGTCGACGGTTCCCCGAAACCTATGCGGCCGGACCGGGCAGGGTCAACAGACGGCGCGCCCTGACCACCGGAAACGTCATCGCCCGGACCAGCCACCTGGTCCCGGAACAGCGGGCGGTTGCCGCCCTGTGCCTCCGCGTCTCCCTGACGCGGTGCACGATGCCGGGCAGTCGCGTTGTCACCGCTGCCCTCTCGCGCGCTCTTGCCGAACAACTTCGCAAACAACTTCACGGGCGATTCCCCTTGACCGAAACAGACCCGCCCGTGGGGCAGGACGAACCCTGATTGAACACACCGGTCGACCCGGACATCCTCACAACGTCCGTATCCACCAGACAGTTTCCACCACGCACCACCCATTCGGTGCGCCGACCCCCCGCAACCTCATGCCCTCGCCGAACGCCCGCCATGCGACCCCGGCTCACTGGGAGGACGACCGAGCGTAGTCAGGCCGCTTCGCCGGTCGCAAGGCGTCCACCACGATCTTGGCCGAGCGGTCCACCGTGACGGTGGCCTGCTCCTTCTCCAGCGTCTGCACCACGCCCCCCGGGATGTTCAGCGCCGGCTCCAGGTCCTGCGGCTTGCCGATGACCTGGAAACGGTAGGGCTGGGTGATCTTGTTCCCGTCGACCTTCACTCCACTGCCGGAGTCGCTCAGGTAGGTGCCGGCGACGACGCGTACGCCGTTCACCTGGATCGCCTCGGCACCGGCCGCGCGCAGTTCCTGGATCGCGTCGAGCAGCATGTCCGCCTTGACCGTCCCCTTCGTGTCATTGATCGTCAGGGTGATGCCGGGGCCCTGCGCCGCCACGGTGCCCGCCAGGATGCCGAGTTGCTTCTCCTTCTCGACCGTCTGCTTGCGGGCCTCCTCGGCCTGGTCCGAGCTGTTCTCCAGCTCGGTGCGCTGATCTTCGAGACCCTGCTTCTCGTCCTCAAGACGCTGAGTACGGTTGTCGAGTTCATCGAGGATGCGTACGAGATCTTCCTGACGTGCCCCGCGCAGGGCGCTGCCGCTGTCGCTGTTGGAGGCCACCTGGACGGCCAGGCCGAAGCCGAGCCCGAACAGCAGTACAGCGACGATGAGTTGCGCGCGGGTCACCCGCGGCGGCCACAGACCCTTGACCAGCCGCTGACGGCCGGTCAGCCGTGGCTCGGCGTCCTCTTCGCCCTGCGGCGGCCCCGCACTCTTGGCAGGAGCCGCGGCGGGCACCTCGTCGGGCAGCTCCTTGCGCAGCCGGTTGTCCGGGCTGGCCGCGGGCCGGGGCGCCTCGGAGGGATCGCGGGCCTCAGCGGGCTCGCCGGTCTCGTCCTCGTGGTTCATCGGCCTCACGCCCGGAACACGTGCCGGCGGATCGCCGCGGCGTTGGAGAAGATACGGATGCCGAGGACGACCACGACGCCCGTGGAGAGCTGGGCGCCCACGCCCAACTTGTCGCCCAGGAAGACGATCAGCGCGGCCACGACCACGTTCGACAGGAACGACACCACGAAGACCTTGTCGTCGAAGATGCCATCCAGCATCGCGCGCAGGCCTCCGAACACGGCGTCGAGCGCCGCCACGACGGCGATCGGCAGATAAGGCTCGACAACCGCCGGAACCTCGGGCCGGACCAACAATCCAGCCACGACTCCCACGACGAGGCCCAGTACGGCGATCACGATGTGCCCTTCTCTGTGCTCGGCTGTGCTGTACGTACGATCACACTCGGTGCGGCGGACAACCGGACGTCGTCCTCGACGGAAATGCCCGTCCGGATGCCGAAGTTGTCCTGCAGGGCGTGCAGATACAGCCCGTCGGCACTGTTCTGGAACCTGGTGCTGAGCCGCTTGCCGTCCCCCACCGCGAGCACCGTGTACGGCGGCACCAGTGGCTTGTTGTCGACCAGTATCGCGTCACCCGCGGCCCTGATCGCCGACAGGGCGGTCAGCCGCTGTCCGTTGATCGCGATGGCCTCGGCGCCCGACTCCCACAGGCCGTTGACGACGCGCTGCATGTCCCGGTCGCGGACGCGTCCGGTGTCGGAGAACCCGGAGGTCTCCCGGGGATCGCCGTCACCGCCCGTACTGGCTTCCTTCGCGTCGTTCACCACGAGTTTCACGCCCGGCCCGTGCACATCGGTGGCGCCCGACAGGATGCTCACCAGGTCGGCCTGCTCACCGCCGCCGCTCTTCTTGAGCGCCTCGCGCTGCCGGGCGCTCACATCGGCACGCAAAGTGTCGACGCTGCTCTCCAGCTTGTCCGCGGCCGTGGTCTCGTGTTCGATGCGGTCGATGAGCTCCTGGCGCTCTTTGGCGACGACAGGGGCCGCGATCCGCGCGTTCGCCGCGCCGACGGTCACGACGAGGGCCGCGAGTACGAGACCTGCGGCAAGACCCAGCTTCGCCCGCACCGTCTTCGGCATGCCGCCGTCGTCCTCGGCCTTCTTACGGGCAGCCGCCTCGGCATACCCGTCGTCGAGGCTGTGGTCCATGACGTTGGTGAGCAGCGACATGGAGGCGTCCGGGCGCGAGGGGCGCGGAGCGCTGCTCCGAACGGGGGGCTGCTGCGGCATGCCGCACATCGTCGCACGTCGCGGGCGCTACCTCCGAATGGCCCCACCGGGGTGCCGGACAGGCCCCTTTGGGGGCACTTGTCCGGCACGCGCGCGTGCTGTGTGTTTCAGCGACCGGCGCTGTCCACGACGGCCGCCCACTCGTCGAGCAGGGCTTCCGCGGAGGCATCGTCAGGGCCTTCGGCCCACAGATGCGTGACCGCCTCGGCGGGGTCCGGCAGTACCATCACCCAGCGCCCGTCGGTCTCCACGACCCGAACGCCGTCGGTCGTGTCCACGAACCTGTCACCGGCCTCCTCCACGACCCGGCGCATCACAAGGCCCTTCACGGCCCAGGGAGTCGCCAGATCACGCTTGAGGACATGCGCCCGCGGAATCCGCGCGTCGATCTGGCTGAGCGTGAGCTGCGTCCGCGCCACCAGCCCGATGAGCCGTACGAAGGCGGCCGCGCCGTCGAACACGCTGCTGAACTCGGGAATGATGAAGCCGCCGCGGCCGTCACCCCCGAAGATCGTCGTCTCATCGCCCCCGACCCGCGTCAGATCGTCGGGAGATGTGGTCGTCCACTCCACCTGGGTTCCGTGGTACGCCGCCACCTGCTCGGCGATCCGCGTGGTCGTCACCGGCAGCGCCACCCGACCGCTGCGCCGCTCTGCGGCCACCAGGTCGAGCAGGACGAGCAGGGCACGGTCGTCCTCGACGATCCGGCCCTTCTCGTCGACGAGCGAGAGCCTCTCGCCCACCGGGTCGAAGCGCACGCCGAACGCCGCGCGCGCCGACGCGACGATCTCACCGAGCCGCACCAGACCGGCTCGCCGGGTATCCGCCGTTTCCGTCGGCCTGGACTCGTCGAGACCGGGGTTGATCGTCAGCGAGTCGACACCGAGCTTGCCCAACAGACTGGGGAGCACCAGCCCTGCACTGCCGTTCGAGGCGTCGACGACCACCTTCAGCCCGGATTCGGCGACACCGGTGGTGTCGACATTCCGCAGCAGGGATCCCGTGTAGGAGTCGAAGACACTGGCCGGGAAGTGCAGATCCCCGATCTCTCCGGGAAACGCCCGCCGGTACTCCTGTCGCGCGAACACCCGATCGAGCTTGCGCTGCCCAGCCTGTGACAGGTCGGCGCCCTGTCCGTCGAAGAACATGATGTCGACGGAGTCCGGCACCCCCGGTGTCGTACGGATCATGATCCCGCCCGCACTGCCTCTGGCGGTCTGCTGCCGAGCCACCGGCAGCGGTACGTTCTCCAGGTCGCGCACTTCGATGGCGCTGGCCTGCAGCGCCGAGATGACCGCCCGCTTCAACGCGCGCGCGCCTCGCGAGTGGTCGCGGGCCGTGGTGACGGTGGAACCCTTCTTGAGCGTCGTCGCGTACGCTCCCGCGAGACGCACGGCGAGTTCCGGGGTGATCTCCACGTTCAGGATTCCGGAGACGCCACGGGCACCGAAGAGATGCGCCTGGCCCCTCGACTCCCAGATCACCGAGGTGTTGACGAAGGCTCCGGCCTCGATGGTCTTGAACGGATAGACCCGTACGTTGCCCTGGATGATCGACTCTTCGCCGACGAGGCATTCGTCGCCGATGACCGCGCCGTCCTCGATCCGGGCGGCCCGCATGATGTCGGTGTTCTTGCCGACGACACAACCGCGCAGATTGCTGTGCTGGCCGATGTACACGTTGTCGTGCACGACGGCCCGGTGCAGGAACGCGCCGCTCTTGACGACGACATTGGAGCCGACGACCGTGTGCTCCCGGATCTCGGCGTTCGCCTCGACCTTGGCGTAATCCCCGATGTAGAGCGGTCCGCGCAGTACGGCGTCAGGGTGCACTTCGGCACCCTCGGCGACCCATACGCCCGGGGAGATCTCGAAGCCGTCGAGCTCGACGTCGACCTTGCCTTCCAGGACGTCGGCCTGCGCCTTCACATAGCTCTCGTGGGTGCCGACGTCTTCCCAGTAGCCCTCGGCGATATAGCCATAGATCGGCTTGCCTTCCTTCATCAACTGGGGGAAAACATCGCCGGACCAGTCGACGGAGACATCGGCTTCGACGTAGTCGAAGACCTCGGGCTGCATGACATAGATGCCCGTGTTCACCGTGTCCGAGAAGACCTGACCCCAGGTCGGCTTCTCCAGGAAGCGCTCGACCTTGCCCTCTTCGTCCACGATGGTGATGCCGAATTCGAGGGGGTTCGGTACGCGCGTCAGACAGACAGTGACGAGCCCACCCTTTTCCTTGTGGAAATTGATGAGGTCGGTGAGATCGAAGTCGGTCAGGGCATCACCGGAGATGACGAGGAACGTGTCGTCCTTCAGCGCCTCCTCGGCGTTCTTGACGCTCCCGGCAGTACCGAGTGGCTTCTCCTCGTTGGCATAAGTGAGCTCCATGCCGAGCTCCTCGCCATCACCGAAGTAGTTCTTGACCAGTGAGGCCAAGAACTGGACAGTAACGACGGTCTCGTTGAGCCCATGCCTTTTGAGCAGCCTGAGCACGTGCTCCATGATCGGGCGGTTCGCCACGGGCAGGAGCGGCTTGGGCATGCTCGAGGTCATCGGACGAAGGCGTGTGCCTTCGCCACCGGCCATCACGACGGCCTTCATGTCGGAAGCGTCCTCCTTGAAGAGACGACGGTCTAGCCGACTTCACCCGTCCTGATTGTCCCGCAGATTTCGAGCGCGGGCCATCCGGGCACTTCAGCCGCCCAATCGGGCCGAGCTCAATCGGCCATGGCGTCCGCCCGGACAAGCCGGCGGACCTGTACCACGTAGAGGACTCCTGCCCACCAATAGAGGGTTGTACCCCATCCGGCGAACGCCCATCCGAAAATAGCACCGAGTGACGCGATCCATCCACTTGCGTCACTGAGCAGCAGCAACGGGAAGGCGTACATCAGGTTGAACGTGGCTGCCTTCCCAAGGAAGTTCACCTGCGGCGGCGGATAGCCATGGCGTCGGAGGATGCCCACCATCACCAGCAGAACCAGCTCGCGCGCCAGAAGTGCAGCGGTCAACCAGAGCGGAAGAATCTCGCGCCAGGTGAGCCCCACGAGAGTCGACAGAATGTAGAGTCGGTCGGCCGCGGGATCGAGCAGCCGGCCGAGGTTACTGATCTGGTTCCAGCGCCGGGCGAGCTTGCCGTCCAGATAGTCGCTGATGCCGCTGAGCATGAGTACGAGCAGCGCCCAACCGTCGCTCTTGGGACCGCCGAACTCCGGCCTGAGGATCAGCCACAGGAAGACGGGCACGCCGACGAGGCGCGCCATGCTGAGGATGTTCGGGATGGTGAGGACCCGGTCAGTCTGGACACGGGTCTCCTGGACCTCCACCCGGGGGCCTCCTGTGGGAAACGAGCCAACGATGCCCCCTGACCCTACCTGCAGCCTTCACCTTGCGGTGCGGAGGGGTGGAGGCGCCATGAGGGAAAGGGGAGAACCCGGGAAAAGCCAGGAAAACAAAAAAGCTCCGGCTCTCGGGCTGTATGCCCAAGAGCCGGAGCTCTAAAAGAAGTTCGGCGGCGTCCTACTCTCCCACAGGGTCCCCCCTGCAGTACCATCGGCGCTGTGAGGCTTAGCTTCCGGGTTCGGAATGTAACCGGGCGTT
>NZ_JBEZKJ010000104.1:0-26465 GCF_040651675.1 Streptomyces sp. NPDC048415
GTGCAGACCCATGCACGCGCGCGGGTCAGAGCAGTCCAGAAAAGCGCTTCCTCCCGAGCGTGAACGCCCGGGGTTCCGCGCTAGATCATGCTGAAGAGAGCTTTAGGTGAAGTTCTTGAAAGCGATGCTGTGCGAGAGATGAAGGGATGGCCCTTCGGAGTCGCCCTTCGGGGGGAGGCTTCAAACCGCCACATGCTGCGGAAGTGGCAATGTTGGGATGCGTGGTGTCCTGGAAGCAGCGTGCACGGATCCACGGAACGTCCAAGGGTGGGTTGGGCAGGACACCTGATCGAGCGGACCGCCCCTGATCGCTTCCAGCTTCACCCACTCACTCACGCCTACGCGGAGGAACGTATCTGCATCGACGAACCGGCCACCCGCATCCAACAGGCCCTGGGCCGCCTGCTGGAACACGGCCGCAGCCGCGATGCCGCCGCACGGCTGGAGACCCGGACCGTCCGCGGACTGCGTCTGTCCATACCCCAGCTGCACGCCGAGGCAGACGAAGAGTCCACGCTGCTGTAGCAACTGCACACAGAGCGGGTACTCGCAGCCTGATGAGCCTCGCAACCGATGCGGCGCACGGAAATCAGGAGGAGGGCATGCCCGCCGACCAGTTCCCGGTCCTCGTCTTCGACGTCAACGAGACGCTCAGTGACCTGACGCCGTTGCGCGCCCGCTTCGAGGACGTCGGTGCGCCTGGGCATCTGCTGCCGACCTGGTTCGCCGGGGTCCTGCGGGATGGCTTCGCACTGACGGCCTCCGGCGCGTACGCGGACTTCGCATCCATCGCCAGCGACGGAGTACGGGCGGTACTGTCCGGGCTGGAGGGCTGGTTGGAAGACAGTGAGGCCGCGGTGCGACACATTCTGGACGGCTTCTCCCACCTGGACGTACACCCCGATGTTCCGGACGGCATAAGGAAGTTGAGCGAGTCGGGGTACCGACTGACGGCGATGACCAACGGCAGCGTCGCCCTGACCGAACGGCTGCTAAACAAGGCCGGAGTGCTGGACCATTTCGAGTCCCTCTCGGATGTGAGCGGCCCACGCTGCTGGAAACCGGCCCCGGCCGCCTACCACTACGCCGTCGAGCGCGCCGGCGTACGGCCCGACCAGGCGCTGATGGTCGCCGTACATCCCTGGGACATCGACGGAGCGCGGCGCGCCGGGCTGGACGGCGCGTGGCTGCGGCGCGGCGCTCTCGTGTACCCACGGACAATGACTCCACCCAGTTACGCCGCGGAGGACCTGCGGGAGCTTGCGGACATGCTGGCCGCCGCACGACCGTGACATTCTCATGTGCCCTCGCGGGACACGCCACAACAGGGAACTCCCGTCCATGTCATGAGAATGGGCTCGCGGGGCCCTCGCGTGCCGTCACCACCAGAATCCGGGGCGGTTCAGTGCCGGCAGTTCCCAATCGCTGCACAAACTGCAGGTCTCCCGGAAGCCGTCCGGTCTGGACCGTTTTCGGCGCCGCAGGATTGTGCTTCGGCAAGCCGACGTGCAGCCAGACCCCACACCCGGCGGCGCGGCACCGAGACGACCAGGGGAGCTCTCGACGGGGTGTGTCCGGTGGGGCGGAGTGGTGTGGAAACAGAAGCCCTTGCAACGGCTAACACAATGAGTGGATGGGCGCTGATCGCCGTGTCTGAGGCGGGAGTTGAGCGTTCGGTTCGATGTGTGGACGTCGCCGTAGATCGTGCCGGATGAGCTGTGGGACCGCCTGGAGCCGCTGCTGCCGCAGCGTGAGCGGCGCTTTCGTTACTCGAACACAATGACGTACACCTCGACCCGACCCAAGGTCCAGGTGCAGATCTATTCCACGATTGGCCCAGTCAGACACTCTTCAAATGGACCACATGTCCGGGCCACTAGCTGCATAGGCTCGACACCAATGCGGCTGAGACCACGAGCGACCTCTGTAGGGGATCCCGAGGTCGACAGTGCCGCCTACTTTGGGTCTCCGGCCCGTACCTCCCGGTCGGCCGGACTGAGCGAGAGGACAAAGATCTGCTGTGAAGGCATGCGGAGTGTCCGGAGCCGAGAAGGAAGTCGCCCAGCTGGAGTTGCCCGAACCGTCATCTCCCGGGCCCGGTCAGATCCTGGTGGCGGTTGAGGCGGCTGGGGTCGGCCCGTGGGACGAACTGCTAAACGGCGCTGGCTGGGACGTGGGGCTGCGCCCCCCGGCGGCGCTGGGAGTGGAGGGCGCGGGCAAGGTGCTGGCCGTCGGCGCAGGTGTCACCGGGTTTACCGTGGGCGACCGGGTACTCGCACACGAAGCCCCGCTGCCCGGGGGAAGCGGCTTCTGGGCCGAACGCATTCTGATCAACGCGGATCACGCGGCAGCCTGCCCACCCGGGCTGGACGCCGTGCACGCGGCGACGCTGCCGGTCAACGGACTCACCGCGTTGCAGGCCCTGGAGAAGCTGGACCTCAGCCGAGGACAGCGGCTCCTGATCACCAACGGAGGCGGGGCCACCGGAGCCCTGGCCATCCAGCTCGCCGCGGCCAAGGGCATCGAGGTGACCGCGACCGCGTCTGCTGCCGCCGCAGAGCGCCTGCTCGGGCTGGGAGCGAGGGAGGTCGTCGACTATCACGACCCGAACTGGTCGGCCAAGGTACGCGGCGGGTTCGACGCCGCCCTCATCATCGCCACAAGCACGGCGGACGCCGCCCTGCCTTTGGTACGGGACGGCGGCCGACTGTGCTCCCTGACCTCGGACGCGCCTCCGGAGGAACGAGGCATCACGAGTTGGGACCTCTACGTCGAGCCCAACGCCGCGCAGCTTGTCCAGCTGGCTGAGCAGGCCGCCGCGGGAACCTTGAAACTCGCACCGGAACCCCTGCCGCTGAGCGAGGGACCGGCTGCGTTCGCCCGGGTGGTTACCGGACGGGCCGGCGGTAAGAAGATCGTGCTCACCCCAGCATGACCCGACCGGGCACCGCCCGATCCTTATGCCGGGCCACGGTGCCCGCCAGGCGCGATCGAGAAGTCGTCAGGCCGAGGGTGGGCGACCGAGGAGGTGCTGGCGAGGTTTGCTCACGCCGGGGCCGCGCCGCGGCCGCCACGGCAGGACGTAACCCACACCGCTAAGGGCTCGCAGAAACCCCACCGCGCTGGACGAGTTGGCCGCCGGACGCGTCGAGTACCGCTTCGACCGACGCGGCCCGGCCACCGTCGTGATCTACTACGGCGGTCACATGCGCGCGGGGCTCTCACTGGGCGAGGATGTGTCGCCGAAGCCGGATGTTCGGTTCTCGTGCCGTCCCGTCCGGGGTACGGCCGCACGCCGGTCTCGACCGTGGGATCGGCCGGCGCTTTCGCCGATGTCACCGCCGCGCTCTGCGCACACCTGGGGATCACCGAAGTCGCCGCCGCGGTCGGCGTATCGGGCGGCGGACCCACCGCAGTGGCGATGGCGGCACGCCACCCCGCCCTGGTCCGGAGGCTGATCCTGCAGAGCGCCGTCGGACCGCTGCCCTGGCCCGACCGCCGTACGCGCCTCTTGGCCCCTATCGCATTCGCGGCCGCGGCCGAACCCGCGGCATGGACCGTCATACGCCTCCTCATGCGGCACACGCCCGAGACGGGCCTGCGGATGCTGCTGCACGACCTCACGCTCCTGCCGGTACGGGATGTCGTGGCGGGTCTTCGGCCGGAGGACAGGGCGAGGCTGGTCGCACTGTTCTCGCGGGATTGAGAACGCCACAACTGATCGGCAGGCCCCTCTCGGGACACGCCCCGCCGGCCCGGCACCGACAACGCACCATCCCCGGCCAACGGCCGACACCGTGAGACCAGGACACTTCGGTCAGGCGTGTCATGAGTCGGACCCCGGACCCCGGACCCGGGACAGCCCCCACCCGTCCTCCCGCCCGTCACAGCATCCCCACCCAGAAATACTGAGCATTACAGGCACCGGCATGTGGATCTCACCCGGCCCACGACGATGGGCTGTACTCTCCACTGCTTCCGGAGCTTCTACGCCTCACCGTTCGAAGCCGCCGCGGCCCCGGTCAGGAGCAGAGTCACCCACCGTGTGAGCCGGGGGCGAACTCGGAGGCCGCCTCGCCACATGGGGCTGCCCACCATGAGCACCCCGTCCGTCCGACCGGCCCGGGACGGCCGGATACAGTGCGCGCGACGGCAGCCTGGTCGCTCAAGGAGGGGAAGCGTGACCGACACCAGCGAAACCCGATCCGCCGACGGTGCAGCGCACGCGACTGAGCAGAGCCGACTGCACCGCCTGATGCGCTACCTCCCCCTGATCGCCCCCGTCCTGCTGTGGACCGTGCCCTGCTGGCTGCTGCTGCACGCCGGCCAGCACTGGCCGCTCCCCGTGGCGCTGGCTGGCACCGCCCTGTTCGTCCTCGGTCTGATCGGTATGCCGCTCGCGATGGTGCGCGGCCACGGCCGGCGGCAGCAGGATTGGGCGGCGATCGTCGGGGACACCCTCCTTGGGGCCAGCTGGGTACTGTTCACTTGGTCCGTCCTGCTCGGCGTCCTGCTGCGCCTCGCCCTGACCGTGGTCGGCGTAGGCGACGGTCAGAACCGGGCCCGGATCGTCACTTGGGCGGTCCTCGGCGTAGCCGCCGTGCTGCTCGCCTGGGGGTACGCCGAGGCCCGCCGGGTGCCACGGGTGCGCCAGCTCGACGTACAACTCCCGCGCCTGGGAGACGGATTGGACGGCACCCGCGTCGTCCTCATCACCGACACCCACTACGGCCCGCTCGACCGCGCCCGCTGGTCTGCGCGGGTATGCGCGAAGGTCAACGCCCTGGAGGCCGACCTGGTCTGCCACACCGGCGACATCGCGGACGGCACGGCCGAACGCCGCCGCGCCCAGGCCGCCCCGCTCGGCACCGTGCGAGCCACCCGGGCCCGGGTCTACGTCACCGGAAACCACGAGTACTACAGCGAGGCCCAGGGCTGGGTCGACCTGATGGACGAGCTGGGCTGGGAGCCGCTGCGCAACCGCCATCTGCTGCTCGAACGCGGCAGCGACACCCTCGTGGTCGCCGGCGTGGATGACGTCACCGCCGAATCCTCCGGCCTGGCCGGCCACCGCGCCCACCTCGCCGGAGCCCTGAACGGCGCCGACCCCGACCTGCCCGTCCTGCTCCTGGCCCACCAGCCCAAGTTCATCGACCGCGCCGCAGCAGGCGGCATCGACCTCCAACTCTCCGGCCACACCCACGGCGGCCAGATCTGGCCCTTCCACCACCTCGTCCGCATCGACCAGCCCGCCCTCACCGGCCTCAGCCGCCACGGCACCCGCACCCTCCTCTACACCAGCCGCGGCACCGGCTTCTGGGGCCCGCCGTTCCGCGTCTTCGCCCCCAGCGAGATCACCCTGCTCATACTCCGCTCCCCGCAGCGGCCCCCCACGCCGTAGCGCCGGGCGGGCCGGCGGTTCCGCCTGGAGATGCTGCAGTGCGCCGGCACCCGAAGAAGGGCTACGCATCCTGCGACGCCCTGCGCGTCACCAGCGGCACCACCGCCTTCCAGGAAGAGCAGGCGGCGAAGAAGGGCATCGCACCCCAGACCGTCCGGCCGAACGCCGCCGCGGACTCCCCCACCGGCTACGGCCCCAGCGACCTGCAGTCGGCCTACGGCCTGACCTCCGCCGCCTCCGCCAGCGGCTCCGGCAGGACCATCGCCATCGTCGACGCCTAGGGTCGGTGTGATGTCGTGATCAATCGGCTGCTCGTAATAGGTCTTCGAGCCAGATCATCGAGGGGCGAAGTTCGAGGCCGGCGAGGTAGCGGGCTCCACCACCTTCACGAACGGACCAAAGTGGCTCTCATTCCCGTTACCCAAGTGGCTCCGCTTCAACCTGTCGAAACAGCAGGCGTGTCGGTCGCATCGGGCGCGAGGGGGTCATTGGTGGCGGCGTCTGAAGACGACCATCCGCAGGACCGTGAAGCGCACCATGGTCACTAGGGCGAAGCTCGGCGCAAGTACCAGGGTCTCCGCTGCTGGTGAGGCGGTGGGCCGGTAGTGGCGGAAGAGCAGAACAGCGCCTGAGGTGACCAGGTACGCCAGGACGAACAGGCCACCTGCGGTCAAATGCGCCTGGAGGACCCGGACCCGGGACTCGCGAAAGGTCAGCCGGCGGTTGGCCTCCGTGTTGAGGACGGTGACGACAAGCAGGGAGGTGAAATTGGCCAGGATCGGCGACGACCACTGGCGCAGAACCCAGTACAGCATGGCCTGGGCCACCGTGGAGGCGACGCCGATCACGACGAACCAGAACACTTCCCTGGTCAGCACGCTGCGGCCGAGCCAGGTGGCGGCGCTGCGCCGTGCGCTGAGGCGTCGCACCCCACCATCATGAGGCCACCGTGCGACCCGTCGAGCCGTGCGGAGCGCCGGTTCAACCGTTCGGCTGACGACGGACACCCGCATGCACGACAGGTACGGAGAGCCGACCCGATCTGCGCCAGTTTGTGGCTGACGATTTGACAGGCACTGACGGAGCGGTGGGGTTCGATCCCCACGTTGAGAGACGGTCTGGGGACAGGGGAGGCAGTCGTTGGACAGTGGCGGACGGCCACCGGCTGCGGGCTCCGGCGGGCCGCAGCGGCAGGGATCCGACGAGGGTCACGCGCAGGGGCGCCTCGAACGCGTTCGCGCCGCCGCAGCGGCGCGGGCCACCAAGGGGGCCGCTCATACCAGGGCCCTCGTGCGCCGGGTCCAACAGACTCCTCCGCCCCCGGGTCCGTTCCGTCCTGGATTCTGGCGCAGTCCGATCCGTGGGCCTTGGCTGACGTCGGTGTTCGGACTGGTCCTCCTGATCGGCATTCCGCTGCTGTTCATCACCGGGCTGCTCTCCTACGCCGCCTACAACCCCGGGCTGAGCCCTGTCAACGACGAGACCCCCGACAAGGGCGTCCTGGGCTTCTACCTCTTCAGCTGGCCCACACACCCGTACTGGCTGTACCGGCTGCTCCAGGGCGTGCACGTGACGCTGGGCGTGGTGCTGGTGCCGGTGTTGCTGGCCAAGTTGTGGTCGGTGATCCCGAAGCTGTTCGAATGGCTTCCGGTACGCTCCATCGCCCACGGCCTGGAGAGGCTGTCCCTGCTGATGCTGGTCGGCGGCGTCATCTTCGAATTCGTCACCGGCATCTTCAACATCCAGCTCTACTACGTCTTCCCGGGCTCGTTCTACCGCCTGCACTTCTACGGCGCCTGGGTGTTCATCGCCGCATTCGTCGTCCACGTGTGCCTCAGACTCGGCCGGATGACCCGGGCACTGCGCTCGCGCAGCCTGGGCGCCGAACTGCGCACCGACCTCGCCCGCACCGTGCCCGAACCACCGGATCCCGACGGCCTGGTGGCACCCTCTCCCGCCCCGCCCACGATGACCCGCCGCGGCGCGGTGGGCATGGTGGGAGCGGGATCGCTGCTCCTGTTCGTCGTGACCGCCGGACAGAGCATCGGCGGCCAGCTGCGCGCCACTGCGCTGCTCGCTCCGCACAACCGTGATCCGGGCAGTGGCCCGAACGGCTTCCAGATCAACAAGACGGCGGCGGCCGTCGGTGTCACTCCCGCGCTCGTCGGCCCCGACTGGCGGCTGGAGGTCCACGGACGCGGAGCGCCACGGGTCTTCACCCGCGAGCAGCTCCTGACCATGCCCGAGCATGCCGCCGCACTGCCGATCGCCTGCGTGGAGGGATGGTCCACCGAAGACCAGCACTGGAGCGGCCTCCGGCTGGCCGACCTCGCCGCCCTTGCCGGACTGCCCGATGCCGCAAGCGTCCTGGTCCAGTCCATCCAACCCCCCGGCCCCTTCACCAGGGTGGTGCTGCGCGGCAACCAGATCCACGACCCCCGAGCGCTGCTCGCCCTCCGCGTCAACGGCGCTCACCTCTCACTCGACCACGGCTACCCGGCCCGCATCATCGTCCCGGCCAACCCCGGCGTGAACAACACCAAGTGGGTCCACCGGCTCACCTTCAGGGCGTGACATGGCACGAATCGTCCGCTGGTACGGCTCCGGCCCCCTGCACCTGCTCGTCCTGATCGCCTCGCTCGCCCTGACCGGCTACGCCATGGTGCGCCTGTTCACCGTCCAGCCCTGGAAGGTGGCGATCTGGTTCGTCGGCGCGGCGATCCTCCACGACCTCGTCCTCCTGCCCCTGTACTCGCTGGCCGACCTGTCGGCCCTCTCCGTACTACGGCACCGATCCGCCGAAGGACCGACGGTGCCGTGGATCAACTACCTGCGCGTCCCCGTCTTCCTGTCCGGTCTGCTCCTGCTGGTCTGGTTCCCCCTCGTCTTCCGTCTGGCGCTCCCCTACCCCGGCGCCACCGGGCTGTCCGACAGCGTCTACCTCGGCCGATGGCTGGCGATCACCGGCGTGCTCTTCGCCGCCTCCGCGGCGGCCTTCGCGATGAGACTGCGCCGCGTGCGCCGGGCCGGCCGCGGCGACGAGAGCCGACCTGCCGCAGGGCATGGCGCAGCACCGTGACAACGGACGAGGACGAGCCGTACGACGCCGACGATGAGCCCTACGCGCTCGCCCTGCGACCCGGCCGAGAACCGGTGTACCTACGGCTGGGCGACGGGCGCCGGATCCGGATGCCGGTCCACCGGTGGCACGAACAGCCCACGGCGGCTGACAAGACCGTGCTGGAACGCTGCATCGGCCCCGTCCTCGACGTCGGCTGCGGCCCGGGCCGCATGTGCAGGGCACTCCTGAGCCGGGGAGTCTTCGCCCTCGGGGTCGACATCACACCTCGGGCGGTCGCCCTGACCACCGCTCTGGGCGGGCTCGCACTGTGCCGATCGGTCTTCGACCGACTGCCGGCCGAGAGAGGCTGGACGACGGTGCTGCTCATCGACGGCAACATCGGCATCGGAGGCGACCCCCATGGCCTGCTGCGCCGCTGCGGCGGCCTCGTCGCCCCCACCGGGCGCCTCGTCGTCGAGGTCGACCCCGACGACGTCGAGGAACAGTGCACCGCCCGGTTCGAGAACCTCCAAGGCCAGAGCGGTCCGTTCTTTCCCTGGGCACGACTCGGACGACGAGCGCTCCGCAGGATCGCCGCCAACCTTGCCCTCAGCGTCACCGATCAATGGACGACCGGGCACCGCTGCTTTGCCACCCTCGCTCACCAGGGATCATCCTGGGACCGCCCTGACGCGGGCCCCGCAGTGACGGACGCCAGCCGGACTGAGTCGGACGACCGGGCCGTTCCACGATGACGCCGCGATGCTGCTGCTCTGCTACCACAGTCATGCGGAAGGAAAGTCTGTTCGCATCGAGTGGGAAGGCAGTGGCTTCGGCAAGGTAGAAAGGACACATGCCGGAGCGCGGGCCCCCTGCGTCGACCCGGCGGCGCTCGCCGCCGCCCTCACCGAGCGCACGGTCCTGGTCTCGGTCACGGCCGCGAACAACGAGACTGGCGCCCTCCAGCCGGTCGCCAGACTGGCCCGCATCACGCGCGCCCAGGGGGCCCTCTTCCACTGCGACGCCGCCCAGGTACCGAGACGGAAGCCCCCAGGGGGCGAGAGTGAGAGTCCGCATGAGCAGTGTTCGGACGCGGCTTGCGACTGCGAGCTGCCCGTGGCCAAGGCCGCACGCCGACCCGCGCCGGTCGGCAGAGCGTGACGTGCTGCTGTGGAAAGACCATGGGCAAGACCGAGTAGCCGTCCGGCGCGTGAGCGCGCCCCTACGATGCTGAGCGGCCCGCCCTGGTGGGATTTCCCCCATGCTGCCGAGGTGCGGTTGTGCCTGGGGTCCTGCTGGGCGCTGTGGCAGTTATCCGGCTTCGTCGCGTAGGTGGATCGGGTCCAGGACGGTGATGCGGCCGCGGGCCAGGCGGAGCAGGCCGCGGGTGGCGAACTCGTGCAGGACCTTGGTGCAGGTTTCGCGTGAGGTGCCGGCCAGGGCGGCGAGTTGTTCGTGGGTGAGGGTGATCTGCGGATGGCGGGTGCCGTCGCAGCTTTCCGGCTGGGGTCGCGGCACGTGCGGCGAGGGTCGTCAGGGTGGTGGCGATGCGCTGCGATACGGACTTGAACACGCTGTCGGACAGGCGCTGTTCGAGGTCGGCGAGGCGGCGGCCGAGGATCTCGGTGATGCGGGCGGCGATCCGGGCGTCCGAGAGCAGGTACTTGTGTACGTCGGCGCGGCTCATCACGCACACGGTGACGTCTTCGAGGGCCTCGGCGAAGTTGTCGTACATGTGCTGGCCGAGCAGCGCCATCTCGCCGAAGATCGTGCCCGGGCTGATGATCGCTGTGGTCAGCGCCCTGCCGTCGGCGGAGACACGGAAGATGCGCACACGGCCGCGCTTGAGGATGAACAGCACCTCGCCGGGCTGCTGCGGTGAGTGCAGGATCTCCCCGGCGGTGTACGTCTTCATCGGCGCCGAAGCGGCGATGGCCTCCATCTCCGGCTCGGACAGGTCGCGGAAGATGTCCACCTCGGACATGCACCAGGTGCGGTCCGGATCGTCGGCGCTCTCGTCGTGCTCGGTCATGCGGTGCGTCTCCTCGCGTCGCCCCGGTGCCCACGGCGGGGGTGCCGCGCCCCACGGTGGGCTGGCCAGCCCCTCGGTGCCCTCGGCCAGACAGGAGGGCAGGACTCCGTCCACTGGGTTGCCACCGCGCGGGGCGGCACCCCGTGACGGGCCGACCGGGCCCTTGGGCGACGCGGGCGGTATCGGCGTCATCGTCCGGCCGAGTCTGTCTGCTTGGCCATCACCTGGGCGAGGCCGGCGTAGGTCAGGCCGACGAGCAGCCCGAACAGCAAGTGGCCGCCGAGGCTGGAGCGGGTGACCGGGTTCCAGTCGAAGACCGGCATGCCCAGGTTGGCGGGCATGATCCACAGGGCGCCGACGGTCCACCACACGGCGCCGTAGACCAGCCCGAGTACAGCGGCCGGGGCGAGCCGCTCGGCGTACTGGCCCAGCAGGACGCCGAAGCCGGTGCCGGCCAAGAGGGCGATGGCCAGGTGGACCAGCCAGCCTACGACGGCGTTGGTGGAGCCAAGCAGCCCGGCGACCATGGTGATCACCGCGGTGTCCGCCATCGGCCGGGACACCGACATCCAGATACCGAACCCGACGCCCCCGACCGGGCCGGCCGCCGCGCCATAGACGGCATGGACGGCGTGGACGGCGTGGACCGGGATAGCGGCGGTCTCGGGGAGACGTGCCCGGTGGTTGCCATGACAGTGAGTCCTCTCCTGGTCGGGGCCCTTGCTTCGCCCCCGACGCTAGGAGTGATGGCCTGTGCGGGTATGTGAGGGCGCTTACGTACGCGCCCACGCATTCGGCGGCGAGGGCGATCACCCCGGTCAGGGCCTCTCCGCGACGAGGAGGGCGTAGCCCAACGCTCCGTCGGAGACGGCGCCGCGGGCCGCGTTCAGGACGGAGGGAGCCGTCTCCACGTCGACACAGGCCTGGGTGAGCCGGGCAGGGGCGGTGATGCGGAGCAGGTTCAACCGCGCCTCGATCTGGTCGATCATGCGGGTCATGGCCTGGTCGTGGCGTTCGGTGCGCAGGGTGCGCAATCCGGCGGCGGCGAGGATCTGCTGGTACTCCGGGAGCGGGCGGGCATCCGCGATGCAGGCGATCCGCGCGGCGAGCGTGGACAGCTCTGCAGGGAGCCGCGCCGGAGCGGCGGTGACGTCGGTGATGCCGAGGCGTCCGCCGGGTTTCAGGACCCGGGCGAACTCGGCGGCGGCCTGCGCCTTGTCGGGGAAGGCACACAGGGCGCACTCGCACACCACGGCGTCGAACATGCCATCGGGGTAGGGCAGTTGCTCGGCGTCTCCGGTGGTGAAGGCGACCTGCTCGGTGAGGCCCGTGGCCGCGGCGGCGCCCTGGGCGAGGGCGGCGTTGGCCGGTGAGTAGTCCACGCCGTCCACGCGTGCGCCGTAGGCGTCGGCGAGGAGGAGGGCGGTGGTGCCGCGGCCGGAGGCGACGTCCAGAACACGGTGGCCGGTGGACAGTCCGAGGCCGTCGGCGAGGCGGCGGGTGAGGCCGGTGCCGCCGGGGTGGTAGGAGTCGCCGAGCAGCAGGGCGACCACGTCGGAGGAGTACGCCGCCGCGCAGCACGCCTTGAGGTCGTCGTCGCCGGCCATCATGAACTCCCTTCCCTGCGTACGGTTTTGGAGCCGTAGGGGGTGTCGGTGAGGCGGTCGGCGAGGGGCAGGGCGTTGGGGGCGACGTCGGCGACGGGGACGCCGGACATCGCCGCGCGGATCTGTTCGCGGTAGCCGACGGAGTTGTAGGCGCAGAACGGGATGAGCCGTCCGTCCGGGGTGATCTCCTCGACACAGCACTTCATGAGCTGTTTGACGTTGAGGGTGTAGGGGTCCTGGAAGTCCTGTACGACGATCATGAACGCGTTGTCGTTCAGGTCCTTCACCGTTTCCGGCAGGTCGATGCCGCAGGCGTCCGCGCAGTTGAGGGCCTCGGCGGTGGCCCGTAGCTTCTCCTCGGTCGTTTCCGTGCCCATGAACGCGGACGCCGACCAGAGTTTCTCCAGGGCCTCGCGGATGCCGGCGTCGGGCAGGACGCGGTTAGTGACGTAGTCGAGGTAGTCCTCCACGTTCAGCAGCCGCGGGATGGGGACGACGGTGCGGTTGCCGGGCTTCCCGTCCACGAGGAGGTAGGTGACCGAACGGCAGGTGGGGAAGCAGCAGGGCACGGGGAAGAAGTCGCCCTTGGTGAACCACTGCGGGCGCTGGGCGTTGATGAGCCGGATGACGTCGGGGTTGGTGAGCCGCTGGAGCGGGTCGAACTCCACGTGCCGGCCGGAGTGGGTGACCGGCTGGAATGCCACCGAGCGGACGGCCGGGTGGTCGAGGCCGTACTCGATGATGTCGCCCAACTCATGCTCGTTCAGGCCGCGTTCGACGGCGGCGACCAGCGTGACGGTCAGTCCGGCCTCGGCGCAGTTGTCCAGCGCCCGTTGCTTGAGGGTGCGCAGGTCGCGGCCGCGGATCTGGAGGTGGGTGCGTTCGTCGAAGCCGTCGAACTGCAGGTAGATGGTCAACCACCGGCCCGGCACCCGGTTGCGCCTGCCGAGTTCGGCGACGAACCGCTTGTCGGTGGCCAGGCGGACGCCGTTGGTGTTGAGGGTGACGTTCTTGATGGGACGGGCCTGGGCGAGGTCGATGAAGTCGAGGATGTGCTTGTGGATGGTGGGCTCTCCGCCGGAGAACATCACCACCTCCGCCTCGCCCTCCGAGGCGACGAAGGTGTCGAGCATCCGCGCGCACTGTTCGTGAGTGATCGAGTAGCCGTCGCTCTGGTGGCCGGAGTCGGCGAAGCAGATCGGGCAGTCCAGGTTGCAGCCGGTGTTGACCTCGATGATGCCCAGGCAGGCGTGCTGTTTGTGCTCCGGGCACAGTCCGCAGTCCGACGGGCAGCCGTCCCGCACTTCGGTCTGGAAGGCCAACGGGATGGTGCCGGGCTTGTTGAAGCGCGCCGAGGCCAGGTACTCCTCGGCGTCCCCGTAGACCAGGGCCTCGAACTCGCCGTGCTCACGGCAGCGTTTGCGCAGATAGACCTTGCCGCCACGGATGTTGACCTGTGCGTCGATCGGCGTCTTGCACAGCGGGCAGACCGACTTCGTGAACTCGATGAACACCTCCTCCCGCTCCTGCTTGGTACGCGAGCCGTCGGCCGCTGCCGACGGGGCCGGTCGTGCCGGGTGGTTCGCCGTCATCGTCTGCTCGCCTTCGCTTCGCCGTTGTCGTACGCCTGGTCGGCGGTGCTCTCACGCGGGGCGATCGCCGTCGACTTCGGCCGGCCGGGAAAGCCGCAGCACCAGGCCAACGACGCTACGGCCGTACCGTGGCCAGGCACTGTAAGCGCGCTCACCGTAGGCCGCCGGCCGGCGCGCGGATCGGTGAGCGCCCTCACGTTCCCCCGCCGGGTCGGCCGCCTACGGTGAGCGCAGCACACCGCAGACATGAGGAGGGACGGTCGGCCGTGTCCGTACCCGTATGCGAGCTCACCGACAGCCGCGCGGCGACCGACGCCTTGCTGGAGATGCTTCGCGACGGCCGGTGGAGACCGGGTGCCGTCCGGCGGTTCCTGGGTCTGGCCGCTCATCGGTCGGTGCGGCAGGTGGCCCGTCGCCCGCGTGCGTTCGCACAGACCGGCGCCCTGCACGGGCTGCTGTTCACGTCCGCCCGAGACCCCGGAGCCCGCGCATGGGTGGCCACCAGCGGCACTCTCACCGTCCTGCATCTGGGCCTGCTGGAGAACCGCGGCCGACTCTCGTCGGCTGATGTGATCTCCCTACTGCGGGGCAACCTCCCCGCCACGGCCCTCGGGCGCTGCCGCTGGTCGGGCCTGCTGGCGATCGGGCTCGACGTGGCCGACGGCCGCCTGGCCCGCCGGCAGGACACCGTGTCCCCGTTCGGCGATTACGCCGACTCCCTTGCCGATGCCGCCTTCTGGACCTGGCTCGTGCTGCGGCACGAACCCAGCCGTACGGTGCGGGTCGCGGCGCTCGCCGCATGGATGGTGCCCGTCGTCGCGGTCACCGTCGTCAGTGTTCGCCGCGGCAGCATGCCCGACAGGCCCCGGCCCGCGCTGCTGCGTCCGGCCGCCGCGATGCAGGCCGTCGTCGCCGTACGGCACCTCCTGCGCGGCTGATCCGCCGGGGCGCCTGGCGGGGTCGCTGTGCTTCGAGTGCCGGGAGGGGCGCGGCGCATAGTGCTCGAACCGGCGATCAGGCAGACGACGGGCGCGGCGGTACGAGCGGTGTATCCGCCCACCAGCAGCCCGATCGCCTCCCTGGGCCGGGTCCACGTGACGGGCCGTCAGACAGACCGGATCAAGGCATCGACACCTCCCGTCCCTGCATTCTCGACGCCCCGGCCAAGGACGTCGCGGCCGACTCGGATACCGCGCCGGATCCGACGGGGCGCGCCCGCCACCGATCACGGCCATCATGGAGGCGACACAGCACCGGCCGAAGCCGGAACCTGAGCACGAGCACGAGGCGGCAAGGCGATGACGATCGACGTGATGGTGCGCCGCGTGATCCCGCTGCCGCCCGAGCGGGTGGCCGAGTACGCCATGGACTGGCGCCACGACGCCGAGTGGACGCAGGGCATCCGTACGGCGGAGCTGACACGGCAGGCGGACGGCGGCGGGTTCGGAACAGGCTCCGAGGTCACCCGCACAGCTCATTTCCTCGGCCGGCGCATCGACTACGTCCTGCGGGTAGCCGCGTACGAGCCCCCGCGACTGCTGGACATGGTCTCCGTGGTCGCTCCCATGCCGATGCACGTCACGTACTCCTTCGACCCGCACCCGCGCGGTACTCTCGCCGCCATCCGCGTCCGAGGGGGACCCGGCGGCCTCCTCCGCCTGGCCGCACCCCTGCTCGCCCGCCAGGTCCGCTCCTCACTCACCGAGGACCTGCGCGACCTCGAATGCAGGCTCAACGAGCGTCAAAGAGGCGCCTGATGGCGTACGACGAGGGACTGGCCGAGCGGATCCGCGAGCGGCTCGGCGCGGATCCGGACATCGCCGAGAAGCGGATGTTCGGCGGGATCGCATTCCTGTACCGCGGCAACATGGCCGTCGGCGTGACCGGCGACGACCTCATGGTCCGGGTCGGCCCGGACGCCACCGACGCGGCCCTGGCCCGGCCGGGTGCGCGGATCTTCGACATGACCGGCCGCCCGATGCGCGGCTGGGTCGTGGTCGCGGGCGAAGCCGTCGCGGAGGACGACGCAACGGGTGCGTGGATCGACCAGAGACACGACTTCGCGGCAAGCCTGCCGCCCAAGTAGGAGCCGATTCGCTACACTTGCCCCCTTTTGCTGACGACCGCCGCCCAGGTGGGTCAGTCCAGGGAGTCGAGCGCGGCGAGGATATCGGCCGGTTCGGCACGCGCGGTGTAGTCGGCGTCGACGAACGCCCAGCGGATCACGCCGGCGCGGTCGATGACGTACGACGCGGGCAGGGGGAGGGTGCGCGGGTGGCCGGCGTTGACACGCTGGAGGTCGAAGCCGAGCCGGTCGTAGACGGCGGCGAGGTCGTCGGGGAGGTCGAAGGCGAGGCCGTACTGCTTGGCGGTGTCGGAGCCGAGATCGCTGAGGACGTCGAAGGCGAGCTCGTGCTTCTCCGTCAGGGACAGGGACTCGTCGGGGATCTGCGGGGAGAGGGCCACCAGGCGGGCGCCACGGGAGCGGATCTCGTCATGGTGCTGCTGGAGGGAGCGCAGGGCGATGTTGCAGTACGGGCACCAGGCGCCGCGATAGAAGGTCAGGACCACCGGGCCCTCGGTGAGCAGGGCGTCGAGGGCCACGGTCTGCCCGGTCGCGGAGGGAAGGGCGAAGCGCGGGGCCTGGGCACCGAGGGTCAGGGCGCGGTCGGCTTGACCCGAGTCGGAGAGTTCCTGGTCGGCCCGCCGCATGATCTGCCTGATCTCGGCGGGGATCTGCTGCTGGCGGGCTTCGTAGAAGGTACGCAGCTCGGCGTTGAGGGTCATGGGAACGGTCCTCCTGGGTCACGACGGTCACGGCTCAACTCGGAACGACCGTTCCAAGATAGCTGCGGCGGCCGTATCCTGGAACCCTCGTTTCAGGATGATGAGGGAGGGCGGGAAGCGGCATGTCGGACGTCAAGCACTTCGACCCGGACACGGCTCTGGAGAGCGTGGTCCGGCTGTTCTGGCGCCAGGGCGCGGCCTCTACCGGCATCCAGGACGTGGTGACCGCGACCGGGCTGAGCCGCTCCAGCCTTTACGCCACCTTCGGCGGCAAACAAGAGCTGTACCGCGCGGCGTTGCGCCGCTACGTGGAGCACCGTTCCCAGCCGGCCTTCCGCCGTCTCGCCGAGGACCGGCGGGGTCTGCCCGCCGTCGCCGACTTCTTCGCCGCGCTGATCGAGGCACGTTGCTCGGGCGCGTACGCCCGCTGGGGCTGCATGGTCTCCAACGCGCACACCGGAGCCGACAACGGCGACCCAGAGATCCGCACCCTCCTCGACCACCACCACCAGCAGCTTCGGGACGCCCTGCACGCGGCACTCGTCACCGCCGAGTCCCAGGGCCAACTCGGCCCGGATACCGCCCCCGCCGCCGCGGCCGACCTACTGGCCCTGCTCGCGTACGGCGTCAACCTCCGCTCCCGCGCCGGAGCCGACGCAAGCGAACTCGGCCGGACAGTGACCGCGGCACTCACCTCGCTCGGCGGCCGGGCCGAGCCCTGAACGCTCCGCTGGAAGTGCCGCGACCTGCCGTAAATCGCCTACAGCACCAACCTGGCTGGTCGCGCCCGCGCGCCGGAGCCGCGTGATTGATACAGTCCCGCACCCCTTCAGGGGCGCCGGCGAACCGCAGCGGACTCGGCCCGTCCTGCTCGGCACCGCTCAGTGCCGGACTGCCCTGCGCTCCGCCTCCTCCTTGACCGAGGCGAGCGATCCGGCGACGGTCGCCTCCCAGCGGGCGGCCACCTTTCCACCCCACCAGGCTCCGGCCCGCCACAGGTCGGTACCCAGCTCCCCCGCGTACACCAGGCGCGTGCCCGACCTGTGCTCGCCGAGCACGAAGGACTCGGTCACCTGCGGCACCGGGCCCCGGACCAGGCGGAAGTCGATGCGCTCGGGCCGGGTGAAGCGCACCGTCTCCACAGTGACCGCCGTCAGCCGCCCGCCCGCGAGGGGGGTGAAGTGCTCGGCGAGCACCAGGTCGCTGCCGCGCTCCAGCACGTTCAGCTTCTCCCGCATCGCCCGCGGGGTGCGCCCCAGATAGGGCTGGGCGACCACGTCGAAGACCACCTCCCGAGGTGCCGCGATGTCCACGGTCTGCGGCCCCAGCGGGCGCATCCGCCGCCCCACGCCAAGGTCGACCGGCAGCGCCCCGGTCACCAGCCCCAGGTAGGCTGCGGCCAGTCCACCGCCCACGCCCGTGGTCCACACCGCGATCCGCGCCGGGCCGGCGCCGGTCATCGGCGCCCCTCCGGCACCGCTTCCTCCACCAGGACGCCCTTCCAGAAGGCGACATGGTTCTTGATCCGGCGGGCGAACGGGCTGGGATGCGGGTAGTACCAGGCGGCGTTCGCGTTGGTGTGCCCGTCGACGGTGACCGTGTAGTAGCGGGCGAGCCCCTTCCAGAAACACAGCGACCGCATCCCGCTCGCCGCGAAGTACCTGCAGTCGAGCGACTCGGGCGGGAAGTAGTGGCTGCCCTCCACCACGACGGTGCGCTCCGCCTGGGCGAGTACCGCGCCATGCCACACCGCGCGCATCATGAGCGTCCACCTCCGGACAGGTCGGGAGTGTTCATGCCGCCGACGTTAGTGCGGCGACTCCGGCCCCTTCGGTGATCCCGCTTACAGTGTGGCGCGTCGCTGGTACGAGCGGGGCATACAGTCAGGCGGCGGCGCCGACCCGTGCATCCGCCCGAGCGTCCGGACGGGGTACGGCGGCCAGTTTCCGCAGGGCGGTGATGTGCAGCGCCACGGCCGTCGGGACGGCCAGGGCCGGAATCAGGACCAGGGGCATCACGGTCACGGCCTCGATCGACGGGGTGATGCCCAGCAGACCGGCCACGACCCGGGCAGACACCGCGACGACCAGATCGACGAAGGGCGCGGCGATACCGGCCGCGATGTCGCCGAGCCCGGCGGGCAGGGCGAAGGCGGCGGGCAGGTCACCCAGCGCCATCACGATCAGGAACACCACACCGACCACCCGCAGGGTGTGGGGCAGGGTCAGCCGCGCGACGGTGTCCGGGGCTGCCAGCGCACCGCGGACGGCGGGCAGGCGGGTGGCCGCGAGCAGTACGGCCAGGAATCCGAACAGGGCCGCGAGGACGGGACGGCACGTACGTCGTCGAAGGCGACCGGCACGGCTGGCGGCTGACCACCGGCCCGGCACCCGACTCCCCGGCTGCCAGGATGCGCTGGTAGTCCGCCGGCAGCACCTCGGGTCCGATGTCGCCGGCCCGGACCGGGATCAGCAGCACCGACTGGCCGCCCACCTGCGCCTGGACCGGCGCTGGCGCGAGCGACGGGTATTCCCCGAAGCCCTGCTCGCTGATCCGCTGCACGACACGCTCGGCCACCACCAGCTCGTCCCGCTCGACCCGCACCTCGGCCAGCTGCTTGACCAGCCGCTCTTCCTGCTCCTCCAGCTCGACTCGGCAAGCGACGATCCGCTCCAGCATCACGGCATCCGACATAGGGGTGAGCGTAGGAGCCGCGTCACGTACCGCGAGCCGGAACCGCCACGAACCACCCTGACGGACGATCTACGCTCAGACACCCGCCCACCGCCAGTATGAGCACCCACGCACCCTGTCACGCCAGCATTCTGACCAACGGCTTCAAGATGGCGAACACTCATTGCCCGTGGGACCATCCCCGCGCATGCGGGGAGCAGATCAGTGCGGCCTGGTCCGGGATCAAGACCGTGGGACCATCCCTGCGCGTGCTGGAAGCAGACCTCCAGCGTCACCCCCAACTCCTACTCGCAGGGACCATTCCCGCGCGTGCGGGGAGCAGCGCCGGGCCCTGCCAGTGGGACCTGACCACGATGGGGTGGCGGGTCGCCGTGTGGCAGGACCACGACCTACCGTCCTGTGACGTGGGCGGGGGTGCCACGCCTGCCGCTACGGATATCTCAAAGACGCCCACCGAGCAACTCATTCGGATTGACGGTCCGTGCCGTAGGGCAGTTCTCCTTCTTCGGTCTGTCATAGGGGGGCGGATGCCTCGCAGAAAATCTCTGACGGCGCAGTTGATGCAGGCGTATCGGGATGCGCAGAAGGCGAAGGCCGCTGCTGCCAAGCGGGCCGAGGCAGAGCGTGATCGTCAGGCTCGCGCGGCGGAACGAGAAGCTACTCAGCGTGCCAAGGAGGAGGCCAGGCGGGAGCGTGAGCGGGCTCAGGCGTGGGTCCGTACGCAGAAGGAGAAGGAAGTTCAGCGTTCCGCCGAGTCCCGGAAGGCCGAGCAGATCGTCCGGGATCTGGAGAAGCGTGAGGCGGCCCGGGCCAAGGAGGCTGAGCAGAAGAAGCGGGCCGAGGCGCGCGCGAAGGCGGTGGCGGAGCGGCGTGCGAGGCAGGAGGTGAGCGAGCGTCTGCGTCTGAAGGCGACTGCTAAGACAGCTGAGGTGGAGACTCGGGTGGATCGCTTGATGTCCGTGCTCCACGCGCGGCCTGGTGGTCTTCACGCGTATCGACTGGGAGTGGAAAAGGCCTTCAGTGCTGGTGGCTCCGAGGGTCTGACCGGCTGTGTGGAAGAGGCGCTCGGCGAAGTTTGCTACCCCGATGGTCTTCGCGGTGGGCGTCGCGCGGCTTTTGCGCCAGAGGCGAGGGAGCTGGTCCTGGAGGTCGAACTGCCTGGCCAGGTGGTAGTGCCGGCAGTCACGCAGTACCGGTACAAGGTATCGGTGCCTCCGACGGTCGTACCGCAGCCGCGGAAAGAGGCCGAGTGCAAGGCGATGTACAGAGACCTCGTCGCACGGTTGTCCCTGAGGGCGATTGCTGAGGCTTTTGCGGTGAGTCCACCCTCGCTGGTCGACGTGGTGGCGTTCAACGGGCACGTCCATGCCAAGGACCGCGCCACCGGGAAAGCCATCCGGCCTTGTCTGATCAGTCTGCGGGCGAGCCGGGAGACGTTCGAAGACCTCGTCCTGGACGAGCCGGAACTCGACCCGGTTCAGAGCCTGCACTTCCTCAACGCCATCGTCTCCCAGCACCCCTACGACCTGGAACCCGTCCGGCCCGTGGTCACCTTCGACCTCGCCAAGTACAAGTTGGCTCCGGAGCGGGACGTCGTCGCCGGGCTGGACAGCCGGCCCGACCTTGTCGCGCTGGATCCCATCGAGTTCGAGCACCTCATACGGCGTCTCTTCGAGAAGATCGGCCTCAAGTCCTGGGTCACCCAAGCTTCCCGCGACGACGGAGTCGACGCCGTGGCCGTCAACGAGGAACCCCTCATCGGCGGCCTGTGCATCATCCAGGCCAAACGCTCCAAGAACGCTGTGCCCGCCGAAGCCGTACGCGCACTCGCCGGCGTCATGCACGACAAAGCCGCCGCCAAAGGCATCGTCGTCACCACTGCATGGTTCGGCAAAGCCAGTTGGGACTTCGCCCACCGCACCGGCCGCATGGAACTCATCGACGGCCGCCACCTCAAAGCCCTCCTCCTCGAGCACCTCGGCATCGACGCACTCATCGGCCTGCCCAAACTCCCACCCGGCTGGGAAACCCGCGACCTCACCTGACACCGACCGGCTCTCCTAAGCGAGCAGCGCACGGCGGCGGCCGTCCGGGCCCAAGGGCACCTGCCAGTCAGGTGCGATGACCTCGAGGTTGGTGGCACGTCGGGCTCGAGCCCTAGACCCGCTCGCACATACGAATACCGAATGCAAGTTTGAGACTTTTCGGGCAGTTCCTGACGGTGAGGGTGCTTCATAGGCCATTTGCGTGACTCGGGATGCTAGCGTCATATGTCCAACTGGGCCCGTAAGCACACCTGTTCACTTCCCCGTCTCAGGGGTGTAAGTCAGCGTGCATGATCGACATGATCGAGGAGACACGGTGGCTTCCGCCCGACGTATGCCCGAACGCACGATCGCCTTCTTCGAAGTCGTGGCGAATACTTCCGGGGAGCGGGTGCGGGTGCCTCCCATGGACTGGGACAGCGCCCTGAGCGACCTGGCCACGGCGAGCCTGCAGGACAGGATGGTCGCCAAGGAGATCACGCTCGTCGGGTCGGTGGCCACCGTGCGCCAGCAGGACCACCTGCTGCTGCACCGGGTCAAGGACGCCACGGAGTGGCTGAGCATGATGGACTGGAGCACGGGTCAGTGGCAGGAGTTGGAGCAGAACGCCATCCGCGGTTTCGTGGACACCTCCGCGGTCTGCTTTCTGCCGTTCGGAAACGTGGTGGGCCTCATGCAGGGGTCTGTGTCGGCTCCGTCCCACAAGGCCCTGGAGACCTGGCTCAACGAGCTGCGTCTGTTTCCCGACACGCGGCTTGTTGTCCGGCCCGTGCTTTCGAAGGCCGAGGTGGAACGGCTGGGGACCGCACAGGGCGCGTCCCGGATCGAGATCCGTATCGGCAGCCACAAAGCCTCGGCGTTGCGCGGTCGCAATGGCCGGCCTCGCTTGCTGTCCTCCCGCCAACAGATCCGGATCAAAGCGCTGTGACCACAGCAGGGCGGGCGCGGGACCCAGTAACGGCCGCTGCGATCCCGGAGTAGGCCTCGCGCCCCTCCGTTCCACCTAGTCCGGGTCGAGGCCATCGGGTCGTTCATCTTCCGTGGAGAGTGATCACGGGATTTAATGGTGTATCGGTAGATCGCTCACGGGGGGAGGTCGGTGAGTTGCGCAATGCCGTCATGGTCGTTGGCGCTACGGGAGATCTCGGCAGAAACCTCTTGCAGGCGTTCAATCGCAGGGGCCAGCCGACCGTTGCACTCGGGCGGACAAACTCCGTAGCCGTAGACCTTCCGAATCCAGACATCAACCACTCCGTTCAGGTATCCGATCTTGACAGCGGCTGGCCTGAACTCGCCACGGTCCTCCCGTGCTGCACTGCGATCGTGAACTGTGCGGGGCGTACGATACCGAGCGGTGTTGACCAAAATCCGGTCGACATTCTGTCTACCAACCTCGGCATCTCACTTCTGGTCGACTTCTGGGCAGGAGAATTCAAACTTCCCATCCTGCAGATTAGTACAGGTTTACTCGACAATCTGAAATCTATCGATCCGCATCAGCTAGACATACAGGCCATGGATCTGGCGGCAGCGGCCAGGTCCCCACAAAAACTTATTGCCGACGGCAGAATAATGTCCATAAGGGCGGGTGCCAAGACGGCCGCAGAAGCCTACCTTCTTGCCAAGAGCTGCCAGGAGAGTCTGGTCACCCGCAGAGAAGGCGCGGTTGCGATCAGGGTCTCCAATTTCTTCGGCCCGGATTGCCAAAGTCCTCGCCTCATTCCTCGATTGATCGAAGGCCGCCTCCGAGGCATCCGGAGAGTTTATCGGAACGAATTCAGAAATTATAGTTATGTTGAAGATCTCGCGGAGTTCCTCCGCCTTTGTGTCGAGCGCCGTTCGCAGCTAGACGCATCCCTGGTATGGGCGTACGGCGCGCATGTTGTGAGTGTACGGAAACTATCGAAAGCGGTGACCAGTCTCCTTCCGAGTTGCTACGGCGAGATCCTTGTCCAGGAACCCGCAAACCCGCCGGAGCAACCGCCGAGCAGGCCTATTTTGTCATCCTACTTTCCCGAACTGGTAACTCCGCATCGGCCGATCTTCGACGAGCAACTAGCGGCCACGGTGGCGGCTTGGCGAGGACATATTACCTACACTGCGGGTGATGTCGTAACCGACGGCATTTCATCGGATGCCCGACGGATGGCGATCACCGGCGGGTCGATCGCTTACAAAGAAATCGTCGCCGCATCACAGGACGACGGGACTCTCGTCAAGACAACCGAGAAGCTCGGGTACGAAGGTGCCGGGTACCCTAAGTTGAGATCAGAGCTGATGTTCTACCGGTCTCTCGCCGAGTTGGAAAGCCATCGCGGACTCCACCCGCTCTATCCGGAACTCATCGATGCCACTGTGGCCGAGGGCATGACGCGTCTCGTACTACGTGCCCACGGAGACGGACGGACGGCAGCCGACTCACTCGTCTCGGATGAGCCCTTTCCCCGGGAGGAGGTTTATGCGCTGGTCTCACGCGCGTTTCATCTCGGTTACCTCTCCGATTTGTTCGCTGTCTCCGACCGTGAATCCCGAAGACTACTCGGCTCCCTGTACCTCGATCGGGCGGCTGGCCGAGTCCGCGGCTTCCTGAAGCACCTACGAGACGGTGAGCTCGGTCCGACAGAACGGGACCTCGTGGACCGCGTCCTTGGTGGCGAGATGTTGAGGATAGACGGCATCACCTGCCGAAACCCCCTCCGCGCCCTCGCCAGCATTGCGACCACCTCATGCGAGGACCAAGTGAGGCCGCGTGCGCTGGGGTTATGCTCGCATGGCGACATGACGGTCCTGAACATGCTCCGGGACTATCCAGGCGGTTCTCTGCTGTTGATAGACCCCAGAGGCGTTATCGGGCCATGGGATCCGGTATACGACCTAGGAAAGATCGCCTTCTCCCTTAGTGGATTCGCGCACTGCATGCGCGGACACCTACGGTGGACATCGCACGGCAGCCAGTTCCGCGTATTGGCAGACGACAACTCCGAATCATACGCACGGGGGCAGCGAGAGCGCGGACTCTTCGTTAGTCGACTGTCGGCGGACCCCGATTTCTCCGTCCTCTGCGCGAAGGAACCGTATCTCCTCCATAGGATCGCCTTCGCAGAGTCGGTTCATTACCTGGCGGACACGCCGTACAGGTATGCACAGGGAAGCGACATCCAGTCGGCTCTCATCGTGCTGCTGCTGGGAACGAAGCATCTTGAGAACTGCATGAGGGAAATCGAGCGCAGCAATCGAAGCGTGGGGGACGGATGCCGTTGACGAGGGTCGCGCGGATCGCCGGGCCGATCGGGGTCGCCGCCAATGTCATTGCCGTCGCTGAATTCGGCAGCCATCACGAATGGGCCTATGCACTCCTAGGGTTCTTCGTCGCTGCAACCTTGGCCATTCCTCCGAGTAGTAAGCTACTTGCTTACTACTCCATTCGCAAGGTCCTGAAAGACGCCGAGGAGACTCTCCGCAAGGAGCAGATTCAGCCAGAACGATTTATCGCTTTCGACCGGTCTAGCGCTATCTATGCCGGAATGCTTGCGCAACGCTTGGGAATAAGTGAGGTGATTTCCCTACCCCGCTCGGCGCGGCCACCGCAAACGCCGCTGACGCCGCGCACTGTAGTTGTTGGAGAGAGATTCAGAATTGAGTATGATGAAGAATATATGAAGAGGAGTGCAATTATTGTATTTCACTTGCGCACCGGGGCTACGCTCAGGGCTGGCCTTGAGGCGTTGATGCCTGCAGGCACGACATTCCCTGGGTGCATTCTGGCACTGTATGCCTCCGAAGGAGGTATCGCACATTGGCGGGATGTTCTGTATGCACAGAATGCCCCGCAGGGTAAGGTGCCTCAAGACGTTTTCCCCTGGATGTCCGGAGCTTACATCCACATGTAGTCGTTCATCGAGATGAGGGTGATTATTCTTGCTGCCAGCTTCTCCGCCAGACGAGGCTTCCTCGGCGCAATCGGCATCTGTAAGCCTGATTCTGCTGCGGCATGGATGGACCCGCTGGAACCATGAAGGTCGATACAATTCGCGAACCGATCTTCCGCTGACCCACGAGGGGGTGCTCAGCGCTGCTGGGGCAGGGCAGGCGCTGCGATGTCGCACCATCAATCACGTGGTGAGCAGCCCGTTGGCTAGGGCGCGGCTGACAGCAGAGATCGTCAGCCGAAAGGTCGGTCTTCCTACGGAGGATGTCGTTCTCATGAGTGACCTGCGCGAGGTGGACTTCGGCCAATTCGAAGGGCTGAGCAGGAGCGAGATTGAGCAGTCTGACCTCAAGGAGGACTACTGGGCCTGGCGAAATGCTGACTCCACTTCCCCCTCGGCGCCGGGTGGCGAGTCATGGGAATCCGCTATGCGCCGCGCCGACCGACTGCTCCAGCACTTCTCCGAGGGCTCGGGCTGCACTCTGGTGGTCTCCCACGGATACACCTTGCGAATGATCATCACACGCGCCCTCGGGATCCCATATGGTCCAGCGATTCGTCGGCTGAGACTCGACAACACTTCTTTCTCAGAGCTCGAACTCATGGACTACGGCTGGCGGGTCAGCCGCCACAACTTTGCTGCGACACTCGCCGACGAGGAGAAGGCAGCCATGTGATCGGCTGTGACTGATCCGCGTCCCGCTTTCTGGCCCCGCCCGTTGGGGCCGCAGCGCCCACGTGCACCCTTCTACTGACCTTGATGGCGTGATGTCGCGGGGGCTGACAAGTTGTGGCTGTCGCAGTAGGCCGGTCATGTGAGATATCCGCAGGGGGGCGGGCTGACCGCGGAGCGACGGGCGTTTCATGAGCACATCCGGCTGCAGGCAGCCGAGTTATTCGCCCTGGAACACGACAATGCCGCAGTCGCCGTACTTTTGCGGAACAGGTCGAGGGCCTGACCGTCCGCTACGGACGTCGCACTGTGGTACTGGTGGCCCTGGTGCAGGCGATTGCCCTGGCACTTGCCGGCCGGGCAGGCGCCCGGCTTGCCGCCGTACTCCACATCGTCGTCAGCAGAGTGACGCTGTTGAACGTGCTGATGGCGCTGCCCGACCCGTGCCCTCCCTCACCTCGCGTGCTCGGGCTGGACGACTTCGCCACCCGACGTGGGCGCAGATACGGGACGGTGCTGGTCGACGTCGAGTCCCATGCCGTCCTCGACGTGCTGCCCGGCCGGGCGAAGGAACCCGTGGCTGCCTGGCTGGCCGGACACCCGGGCATCGAGGTGATCTGCCGGGACCGGGCCGGCGCCTACGCC
>NZ_JBEZKJ010000105.1:0-16831 GCF_040651675.1 Streptomyces sp. NPDC048415
TCCCCCCCCCATCCCCGTCCCCTTATAACCCACAATAAGTACCAAAACCCCCCGGGGGGGCTGGGGGTGGGGGCCGCGGTTGTTGGCGTCCCCCCGGCCGCCCACGGCTTCCCGGTATCCGGGTCTGGGGCATACCGACTCCGGGGCAGGTGAAGCCGGGAGGGCGAGTCGGGTGATACCTCTGAGTGGGACGCACCGATGTACTGGCCGCCGCGGGAGGAACGGAACGCGAGGTCTCCCGGTGAGCGCCACGCCGAAGTGGAGAATCAGGTGACTCCTTGTCCGCGTTCAGGTGTACGCCGACGGGCGCTGCATCTTCAGCCAGTCGAAGCCCCGAGGAACCTCGCGATCGTCTCGGCGGGCCGGGCGAGATGGTGCTCATACGACCCCGGGAATACCCTCCACGTCCAGCGCTGCCGCGTCCGAGAAGAGCTCCGGCGCGGCCAGGGCGCACTCCGCCCAGACTGTCTTGCCACTTCGGGCATGGCGCGTTCCCCAGTGCTCGGAGAGTTGGGCGACGAGGAACAGACCTCGCCCGCCCTCGTCGAAGACACGGGCCCGGCGCAGGTGCGGAGTCGTGCTGCCGGCATCCGCGACCTCGCACATGAGGGTGCGATCGTGGATGAGACGCAGCTGGATGGGAGGCCGGCCGTAGCGGATGGCGTTGGTGACGAGTTCGCTGACGACCAGTTCGGTGGTGAAGTCGAGTTCCTCCAGTCCCCAGGTGGTCAGCTGCTCGGAGACTCTCGCTCTGGCCCGGGCGACCTCGGCCGGGTCGGCATCCACGTCCCAAGTGGCGACCTGACGGTCCCCGAGGGTGTGGGTGCGGGCCAGGAGGAGTGCCACGTCGTCGTGCGGTCGGTCTGCGGGCAGCAACGCTTCGAGGAGGGTGTCGCAGGTCGCCTCCAGGGAGGCGGAGGACTGCGCGAGGGCGTGGCACAGTCGGGTGAGGCCCGTCTCGATGTCGTGGTCGAGGGCCTCGATCAGGCCGTCGGTGTAGAGGGCGAGGAGACTGCCCTCGGGCAGGTCGATCTCTGCCGCCTCGAACGGCAGGCCGCCCAGGCCGAGTGGCGGGCCGGCGGGCAGCTCGAGGATGTCGGCGGTTCCGTCCCGGGTCATCACGACGGGCAGCACGTGGCCCGCGCGGGCGAGGGTGCAGCGGCCGGCGACGGGATCGTAGACGGCGTACAGGCAGGTGGCTCCGATGTCCCCCGCGGATTCGGTGTCCGTTTTGGCAGAGACTTCGGCGGACAGGCGGATGACGACGTCGTCCAGGTGCGTGAGGAGTTCGTCGGGCGGCAGATCGATGTCGGCCAGGGTGCGCACGGCGGTCCGCAGCCGGCCCATGGTGGCGGCGGCGTGGATGCCGTGGCCGACCACGTCGCCCACCACGAGTGCGACCCGGGCACCGGACAGCGGGATGATGTCGTACCAGTCGCCGCCCACGCCGAGTTGGGTGGCAGCAGGCAGGTAACGGCAGGCGACCTCCACGGCGGACTGCGCGGGTGTACTGCGCGGGAGCAGACTGCGCTGGAGGGCGAGGGCGGTGGCGCGCGCGTGCGTGTATCGGCTGGCGTTGTCGATGGCCACCGCCGCCCTGGCCGCGATCTCCTGGGCGAGGAGCAGGTCCTCGTCGCCGTACGCGCCGGGCGTGTGGTGACGGAAGAACTGAGCGACACCCAGCGTGGTGCCACGGGCGCACAGCGGTACCAGCAGCATTGATGCGGACGGGCCGAGGTGGTGCAGTGAGGGCCGGCCGGTGACCAGGGCGCGAGCCGGTGGTGATCCGTCCGTATACCTGTGGAGCTGCTGCGGCGGCACCGACGATTCCCCGTAGATCGCTTCCAGGTAGGTCGTCTCGGGGTAACCGTCCGTCACCGACCGCTGGGCGACCCGGCGGACCATGAGTGTGCCCTTCGCAGGAGGGGCCTCTCCGGAAGAAGTGTCGAGGAGGTCGACGGTGACGGCGTCGGCGAATCGCTCGGTGGCCAGGTCCGCCAACTCCTGTGCGGTATGGGCGATGTCCAGGGTCGTTCCGACGCGTGCGCTCGCCTCGTTCACCACCGACAGCCGCCACTGCACCCGGCGATCCCGCTCCACCTGGAAGGCCAGGACGCCCGTCACCGATGTGCGGTCCATGTACTCGATCGACAGTGCGATCAGCTTGCGTGCCGCCGCGTTGATCGACTCGGCATCGCTGGTGAGCCGGGGCAGCTCTTCGAGCAGCCGGTCAAGGACACGGCCGTGCGCGAGGGGGAAGGCGCGCAGCATCGCTGTGACCGGCTTTCCACGCTGAGCCAGCCGACGCGCGCGCTCTGCGTCGGCGGCCGGCGGATCGATCAGCCTTGGCCCGATGCCGTGCTCGATGCCGAAAAGTATGGCGATGACGTGCTCGGCGACGTTATCCCTCGTCATCTGTGCGATGTCGGGTTCGTCCCACAGCTCGGGGACCTCGCGCCGCAGGCATTGCTCTACGTCGTGGATCAGCTCGTCCGCTCGCGGGCTGAGTTCATGTGCGGCACGGGACAGGAGACTGTCCGCGATGAAGTCCACGCTGACGACGTTACGCCGCCCTGGTGGACTGCGAAGCCTCAGCCGGCCGCATCTGGTTGCGCGGTGTCCGGGAAGAGCCCGCTCTCACGGGCTGGGCGTGGTCGCGGGCAAGGGCCCGTGCGGCCACCGGCGGACGGGGTGAGGCCCACGGCCTTTCGGTGTCCACGGGGCCTGGCGCAGTCGGTGCGCGGGTCAACGGAGGTCGGGCAGCGGCCGCCGTGTCACCTCGTGGGCGTCGTCCGGCGGGACGCCCAGCATGCGCAGGACCATCTCGGCCAGGTCCGAGGCGGCCTCGTCCCCGTCGAGGTCGGGACGGGCCAGTCGCAGCGCCACGAGGGACATCAGGGTGCCGCCCAAGGCGGACAGGGCGGTTGTCGCGTTGCGGCAGGTGAAGCGGCCCGAGGTGATGCCGTTCTCCAGGTCGCGCAGGGCTCGCGGGGCAAGTCCTCGGTCGGAGTGGATGTAGGCCAGACCGCGGTCACGAAGGATCCGCATGAGTTCAGAGTGGGAGTCGGCCATGCGGGCGGTGAGCCGGAAGCCCGCGGCGACGAGTTCGGCCGGGTCGTCGATTCCTTGTACGCGCTCGTCGATGACCTGCCCGAACTCGTCCAGGGCGTCTGTCACCGCGGCGTCGAAGAGCTCCGTCTTGGACTCGAAGTGGTTGTAGAAGGAGCCGAAACCGACGTCCGCGCGCTCGGCGATGGCCTGGATGCTGGCGCTGGTGTCCCCGGTCTCCGCGAGGATCTGCCGGGCCGCGCGGACGAGCGCCTGACGGGTTTCGGCTCGGCGTCGCTCGAAGCGGTTCTTGGGCGGGGCTGACGTCGGCATACGGCGAGTGTAACAACCGTCGCGATGAGTCTGCCATTACTGATGAGATTGTCAATTATTTGGGTCCACCCTATTGACGATGGGTTCCGGCAAAGTTGATGATTTCCTCATTACAGCAGTGTTGCTTGGAGGACACCATGTCCCACACCTGTGTTAACAGGGCCGATCCCCAGACGCCCCACCAAGACCTCCACAGTGAGCAGGGCGCCCTGAGCGGAGAGCACCCCGGACGTTCCCGGAATCCCGTGATCAAGGTGGCGGATCTGGCCTGGCTTGAGTTCGAGAAGCCGGACCTGGACCGGGCCGAGGTCTTCGCGCGTGACTTCGGGTTCGCGGTCGCCGCCCGCACCGAGGGGGAGTTGTGGCTGCGCGGCACCTTCGCGGGATCACCCTGCATGGTCATGCGGCGGGGGCGTGCGTCCCGGTTCATCGGGCCGGCGTTTCGCGTGGCCGAGCGGGCCGACCTGGACCGGCTGGCCAGCGCCACCGGCAGTACCGTCCGGGACATCGGCGTACCGGGCGGTGGGCAGTCGGTCGCCCTGCTCGATCCCTCGGGCCTGCCGGTCCGGGTCGTGCACTGCGCCGAGCAGCTGCCCGCGTTGCCCGAGCAGGAGCCGCTGATCCTCAACCTCGGTACGGATCACCGTCGTACGAACGCCACCCAGCGGCCGCCCCGTGAGCCGTCCCGTATCCAGCGGCTGGGCCATGTGGTGCTGGAAACACGGGTGTTCGCCCGCACCCTGGACTGGTACCTGGACACCCTCGGGATGATCGTGTCCGACTTCCTGTTCCTGGACGGGCAGCGCGGGCGCGGGCCGACGATGACGTTCATCCGGTGCGACCAGGGGAGCGTGGCTGTCGATCACCACACGCTGGCCCTGCACCTGGGGCCCGGAACCGGCTACGTCCACTCGGCCTACCAGGTCACCGACCTCGACGCGATCGCCGCCGGTGGGGAGTACCTGGCCGAGCGCGGCTACAAGCGCAGTTGGGGCATCGGCCGGCACATCCAGGGCAGCCAGCTGTTCGACTACTGGCGCGACCCCGACCACTTCATGCTGGAGCACTTCGCCGACGGCGACCTCTTCTCCTGCGACCTGGAGCCCGGCTGGGCACCGATGTCGGCGAGCGGCCTGGCCCAGTGGGGCCCGCCGGTCACCCGCGACTTCCTGGGCGCCAACCCTTCCCCCGCCAAGCTGCGCGAGGTCATGACGGCCCTGCGTGGCGACAACGAACTCGACCCCGCACGCCTGCTGGGCCTGATGAAAGCGATGAGCTCATGAGTACCAACGTTCTGCGTACCACCGACGGCTGGTGGGTCGTCCGGGGCGAGCGCGCCGTCCGCATCGCGACCAAGGCGGTCACCACCGCCGAACTGCTCGCCGACCGGGACGCGGTCCGCGAAGCCGCCGCCTCCGACGAGCCGGGGACACCTGTCGCCGACCTGGTGGCGCTGTCTCCGGTCACCACCCCGTGCCGTGTGGTCGCCCAGATGGTCAACTACCGCAGCCACGCCAAGGAGTCGGGCTTCACCGGCGACATCCCGCCCACCTTCTTCCGCAAGGCGTCCGGCTCGGTCAGCGGCCCTCATGCCCCGGTCATCCGCCCCGCGCACGTGAAGTTCCTCGACTACGAGGTGGAACTCGGCCTCGTCATGGGCGCGACCCTGCCGGTGGGCACTGTGGTGGAGGAGCGGGACCTGCCGTCGTATGTCGCCGGGCTCGTCCTGACCAACGACGTCAGCGCCCGTGACGTACAGCTGACCAAGACCCAGTTCTACGAGAGCAAGTCCTACCCGACCTTCACACCGACGGGTCCGTACCTGACCCTGCTGGAGCCCGAGGACTTCGCCCATCTGCTGAATCTGCGGCTGCGGCTGTCGGTCAACGGCGTGTCGCGCCAGGACCGCACGCTGGCCGACATGATCGTACGCCCCGCACAGGCGCTCACCCTGCTCGCCCGCTTCCAGACCCTCGCCCCGGGCGACCTGCTGCTGACCGGCACTCCCGGCGGCACGGCCCTGAAGGCCCCGCCCAAGGCGGCCGAGAAGATCGCTGCGCTGCTGCCGCCCGCACTGAAGTGGAAGGCGTTCTTCAAGGGCCAGGCCAAGAACCCCAAGTACCTGCGCAACGGTGACCTCATCACCGCCACGATCGCCACCCCGGACGGACGGATCGACCTCGGCGAGCAGCGGACCCCCATTGCGGACGCATCATGAAAGCCGCATCCCGGAGACCGGTGGTGATCATCGGTGCGGGACCCGTCGGGGTCATGGCCGCCCTGCTGCTCGCCCGGCACGGAGTGCGCAGCTTGGTCCTCGAACGTCACCGGGACATCTACCCCCTGCCGCGCGCCGTCGTCGTGGACGACGAGATCCGCCGGATCCTGCAGAGCGTCGGTGTCCACGAGGGGTTCGCCGCCCTCGCGCGACCGGCGCCCGGACTGCGGCTGCTGGACGTCGGGCGCCGCGTGATCGCCGAATTCCCGCGGGCCATGCACGGACACCACGGTTTCCCGCAGACCAGCATGTTCGACCAGCCCGAGCTGGAACGCCTGCTGCGTGACGCCCTGGCGCGCCGACCGGAGTGCGAGCTGTGGAGCGGGGTGGAGGTCGCGTCCGTCACCCAGTCCGTCGCACGGGACACCGATGGACCGAACGATGCGACAGGTCCGGTCCGGGTCACTTTCCGTCGCGACGGCAGCGACGAGGAGGAGCACCTGTGGGCCGATGCCGTCCTCGGTAGCGACGGTGCGGGCAGTCTCACCCGTGACGCCATCGGCGCCGTGTGGGAGGACCTGCACTTCGAGGAGAACTGGCGGGTCATCGACGTGCGCACCAGCCGCCCTGTGCGCACCTGGGAAGGCGCCGAGCAGATCTGCTCTCCCACCCGGCCGGCCACCTTCATGCGCGTCGGCGAGGACCGCTACCGCTGGGAGTTCCGGCTGGCCGACGACCAGAACCTGGACGGCCCGGACGGATGGGAGCGCCTGCGCGAGCTGGTCGCCCCCTGGGTGGACCTGCCGCCCGACGCCTCGCAGGGCGACGACTTCGAGGTGGTGCGGCAGGCGCAGTACACCTTCCGGGCCCGCCTCGCCGACCGGTGGCGCAGGGGGCGCGTCTTCCTGCTGGGCGACGCCGCCCACCTCACCCCGCCCTTCGTCGGGCAGGGACTGTGCGCGGGCCTGCGCGACGCCCAAAACCTCACCTGGAAGCTCGCCCGGGTGCTCCAACGGGGCGCACACGAGGGGCTGCTGGACACCTACGAACGCGAGCGTAAGCCGCACGCCCGCCATGTGATCCGCGTGGCGGTCGCCGTCGGCTGGGCCATGACCGGCGGACAGGACCGCGGTGCGGCGTTCCGCCGGGCCGTCGTGGGCACGGCCTGTCGCATCCCCGGTGTGACCGCGGCGGTGAGCCGTGACCTCAGTCCCGCCCTGACCGCCGGTCCACTCGTACGGCGCCGCCCCAGACTGACCGGCCGCATGCTGGCCGGCACCTTCTGCCCGCAGCCCTGGGTACGCCACGACGGCAGGCGAGTGCGCCTCGATGACGTCCTCGGGGACTCCTTCGCCGTCCTGACCGCCGTGCCACCCACGGCGCAGATGACGGCCGTGGCCACGGCACTGGGCGCCCCGACGGTCCGCGTCGACGATCTGGGCGACGACGGCACCCTGGCCGGCTGGCTGGCCCGCGGCCGCGCCGACGCCGTCCTGCTGCGCCCCGACCGGGTCGTGATGGACACCGTCCCGGCCGGCACCGGCGACTTCACGGACACCGTCGCCTGGGCCCCCCTGCTGCACACGGCCCGCCATACCGCCGACGCCCGGCCCGCCTGACGAGGAGCTCCACACCATGACCACCCCGCGCCCTGAGCAGTATCCGGAACCCTTCTTCACTCCCGACCCGAAGTCGGCCGCCCACAGCCGCATCGCGGACTTCGCCCGATGGGCGGCCCGGCACCGGGGCGCCGAAGGGATCCAGGACCCCACGGACTACCGAGCCCTGTACCAGTGGTCCGTCACCGACCTCGAAGGATTCTGGGCCGCGGTGTGGGAGTACTTCGACATCGACGCGACGACCGAGTACGAGCGGGTGCTGGCCGAGGAGACCATGCCCGGCGCCCGCTGGTTCCCCGGCGCCACCCTCAACTACGCCCATCACGCGCTGCGCAACCTGCAGCCGGACGCTCCCGCGATCACCGCCCTGGACGAGACCGGAGCCTGCTATGAGATCACGGGCCGGGAGCTGCGCGCCCGGGTCGCCTCCATCGCTGCCAGCCTGCGCGACCTGGGCGTCGGACAGGGCGACCGGGTGGTGGGCTATCTGCCCAACACCCCCCACGCCGTCATCGCCTTCCTCGCCACCGCAAGCCTGGGCGCGGTGTGGTCGGTGTGCGGCCAAGACTACGCACCCAAGGCCGCCGCCGACCGCTTCGCCCAGCTCGAACCCACGGTGCTCATCACCGCGGACGGCTACCTCTTCAACGGCACCACCCACGACCGCCGTGCCGCCTCGCTCGACCTCGCCGCCGCCCTGCCGACGCTGAAGGCCACGGTGCTCGTGGACCACGTGGGCCTTGCCTGGCCCGAGGGCGGGGACTCGGGGCTGACGGTTACCTGGGAGGACGCGGTCAGCCGTGTCGAATACCTCACCATCGCCCCGATGCCGTTCGACCACCCCCTGTGGGTCGTCTTCTCCTCCGGCACCACCGGACTGCCCAAGGGCATCGTCCACGGGCACGGCGGGGTCCTGCTCGAACACCTCAAGACCCTCGGCCTGCACACCGATCTGGGCACCGGGGACCGCCTGCTGTGGTACACCACCACCCACTGGATGATGTGGAACCTGGTCGTCTCCACCCTGCTGACCGGTGCCACCACCTGCACCTACGACGGCAGCCCGGTACCGCTCGCCCGCCCCGACGTCCTGTGGGAGCTGGCGTCCCGCCACCGCGTCACCGTCTTCGGCACCAGCCCCCAGTACCTGCTGACCATGGCCAAACTGGGTGTCGAACCCTCCGCGCACGACCTGTCGGCCATCCGCGTCGTCGGCTGCACCGGCTCCGCGCTGCCCGCCTCCGCCTACCCCTGGGTCAGCGACCACGTGGGCGCCAGCGTCCAGCTGGCCTCCACCAGCGGCGGCACGGACATCGTCTCCGGCTTCGCCGGCAGCGCCTCCACGACCCCCGTCTGGGCGGGGGAGCTGTCCGCCCCCAGCCTCGGAGTGGCGCTGGCCGCCTACGACGCGACGGGCACCGCTGTCCTCGACCAGGTCGGCGAGCTGGTCGTCACCCGGCCCATGCCGTCCATGCCGCTGCACTTCTGGAACGACCCGGGCGGCAGCCGCTACCGCGACGCCTACTTCGGCGCCTACCCCGGTGTGTGGCGGCACGGCGACTGGATCACACTCACCTCGCACGGCTCGGTGATCGTCCACGGCCGCTCCGACGCCACCCTCAACCGCAACGGCGTGCGCCTGGGCAGTGCCGACATCCACGACGTCGTCGAACGCCTCCCCGAGATCACCGAGGCCCTCGTCATCGGCGCGGAGGAACCCGACGGCGGCTACTGGATGCCGCTCTTCGTGGTCCTCGCCGACGGGGTCGACCTGGACGATTCCCTGCGCGTCCGGATCCGCGACGCTATCCGCACCGGCGCCTCACCCCGCCACGTCCCCGACGAGATCCTCGCCGTACGGGCCCTCCCGCACACGAAGACCGGCAAGAAGCTCGAGATTCCCGTCAAGCGCCTGCTCCAGGGTGCCCCCGCCGAGCAAGTCCTGAACCCCGAGGCGGTCGACAACCCCGACCTGATCGCCTACTTCGCCCGCCTGGGCGCGGAGCGGAACAAGCGGTCAGCACGCGACACATGACGTCGGCCTGGGGACCACAAGCCCGCGTGACAGCACCGGGTCCTTGTGCCCCGCCCGGCTCCGCAAAGCCCGTCCCCACGGGGTGGTGCCGGGGCACCACACACAACCGAAGTAAGAGAGAAATGATGACCATGACCGACCGCGAACCGCAGGCCCTCGATGTCCTCGATGACGCCGGACGAAAGGTGCTGTTCACCGAGGCCCGCACCGCGAACACCTTCGCCGAGGTGGCCGTTGCCGACGACGAACTGGCCATGATCTGGGAACTCGCCCGCTGGTCGCCGAGCGCCGCCAACGGCCAGCCTCTGCGCGTGCTCTTCGTGCGGACCCGAGAGGGCAAGGAGCGACTCGTCCGGCATCTCGACGAGGGCAACAGGGCCAAGACGCTCAGTGCGCCGGCCGTGGCGATCCTGGCGTACGACGTCGACTTCCACGAGCAGATGCCGACAGTCTTCCCGGCTCGCGGCGACATGCTGCGAGCGGCGTTCGCCGACCAGATCGACGCGCGCGAGAGCCTTGCCGCCTACAACTCGGCACTGCAGACCGGGGTCTTCCTGCTCGCGGTCCGCGCGGCGGGTCTCGCAGCTGGTCCCATGGCGGGCTTCGACAAGGCCGGCGTGGACGGGGAGTTCTTCTCCGGTACCAGCTGGCGCTCGCAACTGGTGGTCAACATAGGTCACCCCGGTGCCGACCCGTGTTTCCCCCGGCTGCCCCGGGTGCCCGTCGAGCACGCCGTCGCCTGGGCCTGACGGCACTGCCGCCGCGCGGCAGGTGAGAGGCGCGATGCCGTGGGCGCCGGTGCTCTTCCGAGTACCGGCGCCCATTTTTTCACCGAGGTGGCTATGACGGATTTGCCGCAGAGGTGTCAGGACACGAGAACGGGACCAGGGCGCCGACGGGCCCCGTGACGACAAGCGCGCTCCCGGCCGAGCTCACGCTTCCCCGCTGTCAGTCGACCTGTTGCTCGGCGGGCCGCATCCCGGCGGTCCACTTCTCCTCGATACGGCCGAGCTTCCACACGGCCAGGGCAGCCGCCCATGTGGCGAAGAACAGGCCGACGATGACGAAGCCGACGGTGTTCAGGTCCAGGCCGCTGATCCAGTCCCAGAACGCGCCGTGCAGGCTGGCCCTGTCGGCGAGCAGGCCCAGCAGCTCGGCTGTGCCGATGATCAGCGCGACGGCGACGGACAGGCCGGTGATGGTGAGGTTGTAGTAGACCTTCCGTACCGGCTTGGAAAAGGCCCAGTCATAGGCGAAGTTCATGCAAGAACCGTCGATGGTGTCCAGCAGGCTCATGCCTGCCGCGAAAAGGACCGGCAGGCAGAGGATGGCGTACCAGGGCAGGCCGGAGGCTGCTCCGGAGCCAGCCAGCACCAGCAGAGCGACCTCGGTGGCGGTGTCGAAACCGAGACCGAACAGCAGGCCGAGTGGATACATCTGCCACGGCTTGTTGACCGACTTCATCACACGTCCCAGTAGGCGGTTGATGAGGCCGCGGTTGTTGAGCTGCTGCTCCAGCGCGGCCTCGTCGAAGTGGCCGGACCGCATCTGCCGGAACACCTTCCAGATGCCAGCAAGGATGACGATGTTGATGACGGCGATGAGGTAGAGGAACGTCCCGGAGACGGCCGTGCCGATCAGCTCGGTGACGTGGTGCAGCTCGGAGTTGTCCTCGCGGACCGGTGCGGCAAGGGATTTGACGCCCAGGGAGAGCAGTAGGGCCAGCACGAACACGACGCTGGAGTGCCCCAGGGAGAACCAGAAGCCGACCGACAAGGGACGTCGACCCTCGTCCATGAGTTTGCGGGTGGTGTTGTCGATCGCGGCGATGTGGTCGGCGTCGAACGCGTGCCGCATGCCCAGGGTGTAGGCGCTCACCCCGATGCCGATTCCGAAGCCCTTGGTACCCAGGCTGTAGTGCTCCGGGGTCACGATCGCCACCAGCGTGAACCACCCGATGACGTGAAGCACGATGATGAAGGCGGCCATCCCGGCTGCGCGGCCCCACTCGGCGCGGCTCATCGAGCCGGATATGCGTCGCCATCGGGAGCGGAGGCCGCCGGTGGCCGTGGGCGCGGCTGTCATGTGCGGTCTTCCCTCGCTTCTGAAAGAACGTGATCAAGGTGCGCGGATATCGCGGCGCAGCAGCCGTTCTCGCCTCGTCGCCGGCCGCGGCTCTCGTCAGTGCTGCTGCCCACTCCGACGAGCAGACCCGTGAGGCCCCCCGGAGGGGTCTTCCGGCCGGACGAAGTCGGCGCGGATGTTTCATGCGCTGTACGGTATTACCTGTTCCGTACGTCGTATGGAATGCCGACAGGTGCAGGCAGGAGGGTGCCGTTGAGCCCCTCCTGCCTGCCTCCCGGGTGCGGTCAGGGGTTGCCGATCCTGAGATCGGCGTCCGCCTCCCTACCGCTAGCGGTTGTCACGGCGACGTGCACGGTCTGAGCCCACCCGTGCCGACGGCGCCTGTCTCACCGGTTGTCGCGGCCTCAGTCGTTGTCGGACCGGTTCGAGTCGTGGTCGTACTGCTTCGAGGCGTGGTCGTATCGGTCCCAGTCACGGTCGTACCGGTTCGAGTCGTGGTTGTGCCGGTCCCAGTCGTAGCGGTGGTTCCTGTCGTGCTTCCAGCTGCGGTCCTCGTCGTCCCAGTAGTAGAAGTGACCGCGGCGGTCGTACCGGTCCGAGGCGGTGAAGCGGTCGCTGTGCTGTCGGGTGCTGTATCCGTCCCGGCGGTAGTCCTCCTCGGAGTTGTGCCGGTAGGCGACACCGCGGTCCCCGCGGTAGTCGTCGGCCTTGACGCTGACGGCCGGGCGCTGCACGTGCGCAGACTCAGGAACCGCGGCCGAGGCGGCGCCCCCGGCGCCGAGAATGGCGCCACCCGCGACCGCGGCGGAGGCGGCAGCGAGAGAAATGCGCTTCGTGAGCTTCCTCATGGTTATCTCCTTCGTGTTGGCGTCGTCCGCAAACCCAGCGATTGCTGTGCAGGTGATGCGGTGCGCGCCATCTATGTCGAAGCCGTATCGGCGAGTTCACCCCTCGTGAGGGCGCAGCCGGCGGCCATCAGTCGAAGCGGAGGCCGCCGATTCGGCGGCGCTCCGTTCCGTTCCATACGTCGTATGGAAGTACAGTGATACCAGAGAATGTCCGGAAATGTCGAACGCTGGGGATGCGGCGCCGAGGTGCAGCTCGCGGGATCTGGTCGCGACCAGGGCGTGCCGGCCTGCTGAGCAGTCAAGATGTGGCTTGCGGCGGACCGGCGGCCGTGCGGCCGTCGGGACTCTCTACTGATGCCGCCCTCGGTCGGTGCGCCGAGGGTGGCTCGCGAACACCAGGGCCGCCTGCCCCTGTGGCCGTATGTGAACTGAAACCGGTGTGGCGCAGGTCACTATGAGACAAGTTGACTCATAGAGTCTTTGTGAGTCAATCTGTCTCACATGGGGATCGCGAAAGGCAGATCCCGCTCCTATCCGCAGATGTCGCCAATGCCATCGCATTCGCGCACAGGGTCTCTCATGGAGGAAGTCATGAACGCTACGGTCACGAAGAAGGCGGGCAAGGGCGCCACCGACGGTGTCGTTTCGGAGATGGCCACGTACTTCCACATCAAGCCGGGACGCGAGCAGGAGTGCGCGGCGGCCTGCCAGCGGATGGTCGAGGCCCTGAAGCAGGCCCCCATGGCCGCCACCATCAAGACCGGTCTGCGTGACACCCGCCACGTGATCTTCAACAACGGCACGGAGCTGCTGTGGGCCACCACCTTCGAGACCGAGTGGGTGCCCTACATCGACGACGCGTTCCTGACCGTCGGCTTCGAGCACTTCGTGGACTGGATGCAGCACACCACCGAGTGGGACACCAAGATCGCCCCGTGGATCGAGAAGTCCGGCGGCCTTGAGTCGCTCACGGGCGACAAGACGCGCGAGGGCTTCGACGAGCACATCATCGCGAACATGGCCGGCATGAGGTGGATCCTGCAGGACGGGCAGCAGAAGGCCACCGCCTACTGGAACCCGGTCAGCTCCCTGACGATGTCGGAGATCACCAAGGCCGAGCGGATCAACGCCGCCTTCCAGGAGGTCCTGGACGACCCCGCCGCCGAGGAGGCCCTCCAGCACCCGGCCCTCCAGCCCCTGCTCGCCCAGGCCGCCAGCTGACCCACCCCCACACCCCCGGAGGAGGCGCCAACCCCCCACCCCCCTCCGGGACCTTGAACGCTAGTCGCAGGCGACTCGTGGCCGCCACGGTGGCGGCGGAGAATGCACCCCGAGACCTCCATGGAGTCCCGCGTCGACCAGCACGTGGTCCTCGCGAACGGTGTCGAGGCGGACGCTTCCACAATCGTGTGGACAGCCGGCGTCCGCCCCAACCCGGTCTTGGCCCATTTCGACCTGCCGCTCGGCCCGCATGGCCACGTCGACACCCTGCCCACCCTCCAGGTCAGGGGCCTCGACCATGTGCGGGCCGCGGGCGACAACGCCCAGGTGCCCGATCTGGCCGCCGAAGAGGGCGCGTGGAGCCCGCCCAATGCGCAGCACGCAGTACGTCAGGCCTCGGTGTTCGCCGACAACTTGATCGCGGCTCTGCGCGGCCGTCCGCCGAAGGGGTACCGGCACAGGAACCTGGGCGCGGTGGCCGGCCTCGGCCTCCATAAGGGCGTCGCGACCCTCTTCAACGGATCAAACTCAAGGGTCGCCCGGCGTGGTGGTTCCACCGCCCCTACCACGGCAGGCGTGTGCCGACGCTGAACCGCAAGATACGCGTGTTCGTGGACTGGATCCTGGCGTCACTCCTGAAGCGGGAGGCCGTCGGCCTCATCGAACTGGAGCACCCGCGCGAACCGTTCACCGAAGCGGCCACGCCGTCCCGCAGCCGTACCTGATCTCTCCGCCTGTTGTTGTCCCTTTCTCTTTCCGCCATACCCCCCGTCCGCTGCCTGGAGGGCTGTCCCCATGTCACAGAACACCGTCACCGCCGCTCGCGGCGCTGAGACCACACCGGAGAATGTGCCTGTCGACCCGTCGCACCGGCGCCGCTGGTGGATTCTGATGGTCATTTCCCTTGCCCAGCTGATGGGAGTCCTCGACGGCACCATCGTGAACATCGCTCTGCCGTCCGCCCAGCGCGACCTTGGTTTCTCGGACACCGACCGGCAGTGGGTGGTCACCGCCTACGCGCTGGCCTTCGGCAGCCTGCTGCTGCTCGGCGGCCGGGTCGCAGACCTTGTCGGGCGGAAGGTGACCTTCCTGGTGGGTCTGACCGGCTTCGCGGCCGCTTCCATGCTTGGAGGCGCGGCGAACGGTTTCGGCATGCTCGTCGCTGCGCGCGCGGTCCAGGGCCTGTTCGCTGCCCTGCTAGCCCCGGCCGCGCTGTCGCTCCTGATGACCACCTTCACCGATCCGCGCGAGCGGGCGAAGGCCTTCACCGTCGCAGGCTCGGTCGCCGGTGCGGGTGGAGCCATCGGCCTGATCCTTGGCGGGGTGCTGACCGAGTACCTGGACTGGCGCTGGACCATGTACGTCAACGTGGTCTTCGCGGTGGTGACGTTCGTCGGTGGCGCAGCCCTGCTGCACCGCACCCCGCGGGACACGTCCTCGAAGCTCGACATCCCCGGCACCCTGCTGGTCTCCGCCGGCCTGTTCTGTCTGGTCTACGGTTTCTCGAACGCCGAGACGCACGGCTGGAGTTCGGTGGCGACCTGCGGCCTGCTGGCAGCCGGTGCCGTACTGGTGGCCCTCTTCGTCTGGCGGCAGAGCAGGGCGGCATATCCTCTGCTGCCCCTGCGGGTCCTGCTGGACCGTAATCGCGGCGCCTCCTTCGCCGCCCTCTTCGTCACCGGCGCGGGCCTGTTCGGCGTGTTCCTGTTCCTGACCTACTACCTGCAGCAGAGCCTCGGTTACAGCGCATTGAAGACCGGCTTCGCCTTCCTGCCCATGATCGTGGCATCGTCGTCCGCCTCCGCTGTGGTCAACAACGTCCTGGTGCCGCGCATAGGCCCCAAGCCGGTGGTACCGCTGGGCATGGCCATTGCGGCCGCCGGCCTGGTCTGGATGACCGCGCTGGACCTGAACAGCGGATACGTGACGCAGGTACTGCCACAGCTGGTGCTCGTCGGCGTCGGGCTGGGCGCGGTTATCGCGCCCGCGATGAGCCTGGCCACATCCGGCGTGGCCGCGGCCGATGCCGGGGTCGCGTCCGCCGCCGTCAACACCGTCCAGCAGGTCGGCGGATCCATCGGCGTCGCCCTGCTCAGCACGATGGCCTCCGACGCCGTCACCGACTACCTCTCCGGCCGCAACCCCAAGAATCCCGGCGTCCTGGCCCAGGCCGGCATCGAGGGCTACTCCACCGCCTACTGGTGGTCGGCGGCCATCTTCGTCATCGGCCTGGTCGTGACCGCCTTGCTCTACCGCCGTGGTGCGCCCCAGCAGGACGGGAACGCCGCACCTGTCGTTCACATGTGACCAACGAACGGGTCTGTCTGCGAAGGGCGCAGGCCGTGTGCTGCAGTCACCTGCTGCAACAGGTGCCGTGCACGAGCAATCAAAGGGGAGAGTGTCCGGGCACCTTTGACGGGGCAGCCTTCGGGAGAGTCCCGCAGTTCTCTGCGACTGGCCCCTTCCCCCTCTCTGAGACGTAATGTCCCATAGTAAGCTGCAAGCCGTGTTGTCTCACAGAAGGGAACAGAGAGGTGGAAGACAGAACCGATCCACGCCTGCTGCGCAGTCGTGACGCCATGGTCTCGGCGGCCACCGCATTGCTCACGGAAGGCGGGCTGGAGGCCGTAACGCATCAAGCGGTTGCCGCCCGCGCCGGCGTTGGCAGAGCCACCGTCTATAGGCACTGGCCCAACCTTCTTGACCTCCGCCTGGCCGCGCTGGAAGCCGGCATGCCGCCTCTACCTCCGATGCCTGAGGAGCTTCGGGCCGCTTCGGGCAACGATCCGAGAGCGGAGCTCGTTCACCGCCTGAGTGTGCTTGCCGAGCGGTGGGACGACGAGCAAGCGGGTGCCGTCCTTGCTGCAGTCCTCGGAGGCTCACGGCATGACGAGGGCATGCGCCGCCTGCGGGAGTCGCTGCTGAACCAGATCGCCGATGCTCTGCGTCCCGCTGTCGCCGCGGCCGTGGAGCGCGGCCAGCTCCGGTCCGACGTCACTCCCGAGACCTTTGCCATGGCTACCGCGGGTCCCCTGTTCTTCGAGCGCTTTCTCGCCGGGAACCGCCTAGGGCGTGACACCGTGGACGCCGTCGTGGATGCCGCTATGCGGGGCTGGTCCTAGCGTCGTTGAGCCCCCGGCGTGGCTGGATGTCCGCCGTTCGGCCGGGGCTGATTCGGATGGCAGTCCTTCGCACCTATGAACAGCTGCGAGGTCCTGTCGCCTCTGGTTCTCCGTCGCTTCAGCGGCACTCGACGGAACCTGTCGGCACGAACCGATCGGCTCGCAGTCTGGTGCGGGTGCCACCGGTCTGATCACCGCACACCTTTGAACTGAAACCGGTGTGGCGCAGGTCACTATGAGACAAGTTGACTCATAGAGTCTTTGTGAGTCAATCTGTCTCACATGGGGATCGCGAAAGGCAG
>NZ_JBEZKJ010000105.1:16926-26345 GCF_040651675.1 Streptomyces sp. NPDC048415
GGAGGCCCTCCAGCACCCGGCCCTCCAGCCCCTGCTCGCCCAGGCCGCCAGCTGACCCACCCCCACACCCCCGGAGGAGGCGCCAACCCCCCACCCCCTCCAGATGTGGGCGGCACCCCTGCCCCCTCCACGGCCCGCGTGACGACTCCGTCCACGCAAGACAGTTCTGGAAGGCATCATGAGCATCGAGAAGGGCAGCGCCCTGGAGCTCGACGACATCCAGGCCGCCGCTCTGGAGCCACGGCCGACGCCCTACGCGGGCGCCTACCTCGCCCTGCGCATCGACGATCGGCGGCAAGGGCGCGAGCTGCTGCGGCGGCTCACCCCCGCCCTCGACTCGGTCGCCGCGTTCGACCCCGAGCGTCAGGTCTCGCTCGCCGTGGCACTCAGCTTCCAGGGCCTGAAGGCCTTGGGGGTGCCCGAGGAGTCGCTGGCCACCTTCCCGGAGGAGTTCCGCGAGGGCATGGCCGCGCGGGCGGAGTACATCGGGGACGTCGGGGAAAGCGCGCCGGCGAACTGGGAGGCCCCGCTCGGTTCGCAGGATGTGCACCTCATCCTGGCCGGACTCGCCCCGGACACCGCCCGCCTGGAGACGGTCCTCCTCCTGGTCCACGACGCCCTGCGCGATCTGCCCGGCGTCGTCGCGATCTGGCAGCAGGACGTGCACGTCGGACCGGACGAGAAGGAACCGTTCGGTTTCCGGGACGGCATCGGTCAGCCGGCGATCGAGGGCACGGGCATCCCCGGCACCAATCCGTACGAAGAGCCGCTCAGGGCAGGCGAGTTCATCACCGGATACAAGGACGAGACCCACGGCATCGCACCCGTTCCGCAGCCCGAGGTGCTCGGGCGCAACGGAACATACGTGGCCTTCCGCAAGCTGCACACGCGAGTGGCCGGCTTCCGTAAGTACCTCCACGAGCGCGCCACCGACACCGCCGACGAGGAGCTGCTGGCGGCCAAGTTCATCGGCCGCTGGCCCAGTGGCGCCCCGCTGGCACTGACACCGGACAAGGACGATCCGGAACTCGGTGCCGATCCCAAGCGCAACAACGCGTATCTGTACGGCGACGACCCGGAGGGCCTCAAGTGCCCGGTGGGCGCCCACGCCCGGCGGATGAACCCGCGAGACGCGGTCGTCACCGGCGAGGTGCGTCTGCACCGCATGATCCGGCGCGGTACGACCTATGGTCCGCCGCTGCCCAAGGGAGTGCTGGAGGACGACGGCGCCGACCGCGGCATCATGTTCGCCTTTGTCGGAGCTCGCCTGGACCGGCAGTTCGAGTTCGTCCAGAGGCAGTGGGTGAACGACGGCAAGTTCATCGGGGCGCCCGCGGAAAAGGACCCGCTGATCGGTGTGAACGACGACGGCGGGTTCACCGTCCCGCGCAGGCCGATCCGCCGCCGCTTCAAGGGGCTGCCGCCGTTCGTCGTCAACCGGGGTGGCGAGTACTGCTTCATGCCCGGACTGTCGGCGCTGCGCTGGATCGCCGACCTCGACACCTGACATCTCCCACAAGCAACACGACAAGGAGCATTTCTCATGGCTGACCACTTCTCCGGGCCGCGTGCCATCGCCGACCCTGCGTCCGACATCTGCGACGTGTACGCCTTCCCGAGCCCGGAGCGGCCAGGGAACCTGGTGCTCGTCCTCAACGTGCTCCCGGCCTCGGCCCCTACGGCCCTGTTCTCCGACGCGATCACCCACCGTTTCCGCGTCCGGCCGATCACGTCGGTGAGCGGGGGCGCCGCTGCGGCGTTCAATGTGGGCGAGGACGAGTACGTCTTCGACTTCACCTTCGACGCCCCTCAGAAGGTCGACGGCACGGACACCCTGGTGCAGATGGGCACGTGCCAGGCGCCCGGCGGCCGGAAGGTCGCCTTCCAGGTCGGCAACGAGGTGCCCACCGAGGCCGAGGGACTGAAGATCTTCGCCGGGTCGCGGCTCGACCCGTTCTTCATCGACTTCGTGGGCGTGATGGTCACCGAAGCGACGGGGAAACTGGGCTTCAGGTCTGATGCCAGCAACGTTCTGGAGGGCCTGAACGCGCTGAGCATCGTGCTCGAAGTCGACGCCGCGGTGCTCGGCCCGGCCGCCGGCTCGCTGGTGGCGGTCGTCGGCGAGACCGTGACGTCCGGTGGACGCCCGTTCCGGCTGGAGCGCATGGGCCGGCCGGAGATCAAGAACGTGGTCATGTCGCCCAAGAAGTTCGACACCGTCAACAGCGATCTGGAGATCCGCGACCTCTTCAACGAGGAGGACGCCTTCAGCGTGCGGCCCGACTATGCGGGCACCTACCGCGCACGGCTCAATGCCAACCTGGCCTTCTACGACGGCCTGGACGGCAAGACCGCTTGGCCGCTGGACGAGCACGGTGCTCACCCGCTGACCGAACTGCTGCTGGCGGACTTCCTCGTCGTCGACCTGTCCAAGCCCTTCTCCGAGGACGGCTGTTTCGAGATCGAGACCGCCCTGCTCGCCGGCCGCCCGCACACGACCTGCGGTGGCCGGTCGTTCAACGACGACATCGTGGACACCCTCTTCACGCTGCTGGTGGGCGGCATCGACGGCGAGCGCATCAGTGACGGCGTCGACCAGCCGACTCAGCTGGCCACCCGCAGCTTCCCCTACCTGAATGCTCCCAACCCGACCCCGCCGGACCTGGGGGCCCGCCTGGCCGCGCTGGCCCCTCCCGGGGAGGCAGCGGCATGACCGGGGCGGCTCCTGAGGTGCACGAGCCGCTCACGACGAGCGGCACCATCGCCGTAACGAATCTGCACGGGCAGATCGACGGCCTGGCCGTACGGCTCAGCCGTGCGGGTACCGGGGAGACGCCTGGGGCTCCGTTGGCGGTGGCGCAAGGGGCGGCCCTGATCGACCTCCTCAACCTCCGAGGCCAGATCCTGGGCCGCGTGGCCGACTACGAGTGGGCAGCGGAACTCGCTGAGCGGCTCGTAAGCGCCGCACCCGAGGACGGCACGGCCCTGCTCGCCCGCGCCAGGACGCGGGCGACCCTGCACCGCTTCGCCGAGGCCGTTGCCGACCTCGGCGAAGCGGGCCGGAGCGGCGCGGACGTGGCCGCACTGGACGCGGAACGAGCCGTCGTCCTGCAGGCGCTCGGCTGCTACGCGGATGCCATGGCCCTGATCCACAAAGCGGCGGAGCGGCAGAGCGACTTCACGACGCTCGGCGCGCTCGCCGTACTCCAGGCGGAGTGCGGGGAGGTCACCGAGGCGGAGCAGCTGTTCGGCGAGGCGCGGCGCCATTATCGGGGGACCTCGCCGTTCCCACTCGCCCAGTTGGACTTCCGGCGCGGCGTGATGTGGCACCGCGAGGGCGATCTCGATGCGGCCCGCTCGTGCTACGAGGCCGCCCGGCGCCGGGTGCCCGACTACGCGCCGGCACAGGGCCACCTGGCCGAGGTCGAGCTGCTGAGCGGAGACCCTGCGGCTGCCGTCGCCCTCCTGCGTCCGCTCACGCAGACCAGCGACGACCCGGAGTATGCAGCTCACCTCGCGGCCGCGTTGCACGCAGGCGGCCGCGTCCACGAGGCGAAACAGTGGCGGGAGCGCGCGGTAGCGGATTACGGCGAACTGGTGCTGCGCCACCCGGAGGCCTACGCCGACCACGCGGCCGACTTCTGGCTCACCGTGGGGGCCGATGCCGAGCGGGGACTCCAACTCGCGCTGCAGAACCTCGCATTCCGCCAGACAGCCCGAGCCCATGCCCTGTTCCAGCGCGCTGTCCTTGCGCAGAACCGGGTTGCACAGGCTGCCCCGTAGCCGCCGAGCGGCGATGCCGGCGATATGGGGCATCGACGGTCGACGGGGTCGGCCGGACGGACCGGCATGCCGTTCGGCCGACCCCGCACCAGCCCGCCAGGGGCGAACGTAGCCCGGCCTCTTACCGGCTGATGCCCCCTATCCCTCGACCCCTCGCAGCGCCCCTCACCCCTCTGTGGTCCCACGGACCGCTACAGCCCTCCGAACCCGCAACCACTACTCGAGAAAGCTCACAACGATGGACACCATGCTGGCAGGACGCGTTCACCTGGACATGAAGAAGTTCGTTATGGAGGAGATCCCGGTCCCCAAGCCCGGGCCGGGCGAAGTACTGATCGAAGTGAAGGCGGCGGGCGTGTGCCTCTCCGACCTCCACCTGATCGACGGGAGCATCTCGCCGCTGCACCTGAACTCCAACGTGCTCACCCTTGGACACGAGATCTCCGGTGTCATCCATTCCCTGGGCCCCGGCCTCAAGCGGGACCTGGCCGTCGGCACACGGGTCGCCCTGCAGGCGGGACAGCCCTGCCGCGAGTGCGCCACCTGCGTCAGGGGTGGCACGTGCACGTCGTTCCGTGGCCGCGGCGTCGACTACGACGGTGGCTGGTCCCAGTACACGATCGCCCGTGAGGACACCGTCGTCCCCATCACCGACACACTTCCCTTCGACCAGGCGGCGATCATCCCGGACGCCGTTTCCACCTCGTACGCGGCACTGGTCGAGACCGTGCAGGTGCGTTCCGCCCAGTCCGTGGGCATCTGGGGAGTCGGCGGGGTGGGTGCCCATGCCGTCCGGCTGGCCCGCACGATGGGTGCCACGCCGATCATCGCCGTCGACCCGCTGCCCAATGCGCGTGCGCGAGCCCTCGCGTTCGGCGCCGACATCGCGCTCGACCCGACCGACCCCGGTTTCGCCGAGGCCGTGCTGCGTGCCACCGACGGCCTGGGCCTGGACTACGCCTTCGACTTCGCGGGCGTCCCCCGGGTCCGGGAGCAGGCGTCGCCCCTCCTCGGTGACCACGGTGCGCTCGTCCTGGTGGGTATCACCATGGAGCCGCTGACGATCTCCGAGAAGATGACCTTCAACCTGAAGAACAAGAAGGTCTACGGACACTACGGATCCTCGTTCGACCACGTCTACGAACTGATCCGGCTGGCCTCCAGCGGCCGTCTCGACCTGGCCCCGTCCATCACCGACCACATCCCCCTGGCCGACGCCCCCGAGGCGATCCACCGCCTGGAGCGCAAGATCGGCGATCCGATCCGCCTCATCCTCGTTCCCTGACGACTCGATTGAGCGCGTGGGCGTGCCGGCCGTGCCGCTCTGCGAAGGCGTGCGGCCGGCGCATCCCTCTGAAGAGCAGGGTTGCGCAGAAGTAGGCCGAATGGCGGCGCGCTCGACGTGATCGACGTGCCGCCACGGCGCTCCTGGCGTCCGCGTCGGCCCATTGCGCGAACAACACCCGCAACCGCCGCCCCGGAGAAGCAGACCGACATGAGCGACTCACGCAACGCCACTTCGCCCAGCGTCAGCAGCAATCCGACCGGCCTGTCAGCAGCCACGGTCCGCACCCGCGTGACGGTCCCGCTCCGCTTCGCCGACGGCTATACGGTCACCGCCGACGTCGCCACCTTCCACAGCCTTGCCGACGGCCAGGAACACGTGTCCGTCATCCTCGGCGAACCCGCCGCCGACCGGCCCCCGCTGGTGCGCCTGCACTCCGAGTGCCTGACCGGCGACGTTTTCGGCTCGGCCCGCTGCGACTGCGGCCCCCAGCTGCGCGAGGCGGTCGAGCGCATCGCCGACCGCGGCGGCGTCCTGCTCTACCTCCGCCAGGAGGGCCGCGGCATCGGCCTCTACAACAAGCTCGACGCCTACGCCCTCCAGGACCAGGGCCTCGACACCTACGAGGCCAACGCGGCCCTCGGCCTCCCGGAGGACGCCCGCGACTACACCGCCGCCGCGCAGATGCTCGCCGCTCTCGGCATCTCCGAGCTGGACCTGCTGTCCAACAACCCGGACAAGGCGGCCCAGTTGCGCACCCTGGGCCTCACGGTGACCCAGCACGTTCCCACGGGCGTCTTCACCACGGCTCACAACGTCCGCTACCTCCGTGCCAAGGTGGTCCGCACTCAGCACACACTGCCGCTGACGGAACTGCCGACGGGCTGACGGCCGTTGCCCATCGGGTCATGGCCAGCCTGTCGTCGCCGCGATGCGTGCGTGACCAGGCAGGCGGGCCGCGTCGCCGAGCAGGAAGACGCGTCCCCGGCGCCGGCGACCGCGATGCGAACCCGGAAGCTGTACTCGGGAAGTCGTGGGTTCTCGCTGTCTCCCAGTCGGAGCTCCCAGCGGTGGCGACAGCTTCTGCCGCAGGTCGAGCAGAGGGGTGAAGACCGCTCAGGAGCAACGTTCGCAATGGACAAGTTCTCGACCTGCCGTTGACCACGTGATGTGCCGGGGTATTTCGTGACGGCCGTTCTCGGGCAATGCGCGGGTCTCGGCCGGGCGATCCAGTTCGCCATGTGCTGCGTCGCCTGGCACGAAGCCCGGGTTCCGGCGCTGCGTCGCCGTCATCACGAGTGACAGGTGAGTCTCTCCCTGCTGATGGCACTCTTCGTATTTCCATACGCCGTATGGTATTACTGAGCAGAAGTTCCGTGCGATGTATGGAACTTCTGCGTATCCCCGCACGGGCCTCTTGGGCTCCGGCGGTATCCCTTCCGATGGCCCTCCCCGGATGAGTCGAGGCACCAGGAGTAAGACCAATGAAGTCATTGAAGACCGTGGTTCGGGGGCTGCCTGTGCAGCTTGTCGTCTCGCATGAGATGTCCTTCTCCGCGAGCATGGGGCTGCAGCACGAGCCCAGCGATCCCTATGCTGTCCGCGCCGCATTCACCGTTGTCGGCAGCGACGAGACGGCGGAATGGATCATTGGCCGAGATCTTCTGGCCGACGGCCTGGAGGGCCCCACCGGCGAGGGGGACATACGCGTATGGCCCGCCGAGGAGCATGACGTGTACGTCCTTCTCAATCCGCCGACTGGTACGGCCCTGCTCAAGGCCTCAGCGCATGAAATCAAGGCGTTCCTGCAGGAAACGGAGGTAGTGGTGCCCAGGGGGGCGAGTCCGGGCACATCGACTTGGACGCTTTGCTGGCGCATCTCACCGCCGAAGGATGAAGGAACCCAGCCGATCCGCACCGAGAGGCTGGGCCGCTCAAGGGTCCCGCCTCATCGAGTTCTGTTAGCGCGCCCACTCTGAGCCTGGCACACTGAATTTGTGCTTCCGCTGATGGCTGCTGCAGTTCAGGATGCGTTTCCATCGATTCCTGGCGCCGGCGTTGTGTCGGTTTGCGCGTTGATCTTTACCGTCGCATCCTTCTGGTGGATCAACGCCAGGCGAGGGCACCTGAAGTCCTGGGAGCCTCATTCCTTTGCCGCGATCGTCCACTGCTCCATGGCTCGCCTGAGGCTTCCGCTCGTCCTTCACAACACCGGCGCCAAGCCGATAGTCGTGCAGGATCTCAGGTTGACCTTCCCTGATGAGCCCGCCTCCCATCTGCCACTCCTGTGGATCTCTTCACCGTCCCGTCTTCAACCTGGGCCGGAGGAGGAGCCGAAGTTGCCGGCCGTATTCGCCGTGGCCGGCAGGGAAGCGCAGCAATTCTTCATCGAGTTCGAGGCACCGTTTTCCGGATTCGTTCCGGAGCCTCGTAATTACAAGGCTCAGATTCAGGCGAGGGTCGGCCATCGCAAGGGGTGGCGCACCCTTCTGACGTTCACCTTGAGAGCCGCCAACATCATCGATCCCGACCGGTACACCGTCTACAGCAACGCACCTCTTGAACTGACGAAAGAGGACAGGCGGAAGGCGGACGCCGCGCTCCTGGAGCTGCTGGACGCGCACGAGGACCTGTCCGATCCGGGCGAGAGGAAGCAGCGGGACTCTTCGAATGACGAGGGCGACACCGGCACGAATATCTAGAGCGGGACGGCCCCGGGCTTCGCCGTGGCGAATGTGTCGGCGCCCCGCCCGCTGCAGTCGGAGCCGGTCAGACTACGGCCGAGAAGGAGATGCTGCTGCGGCCGGTGGCGGTAGACCGTGGCTCGGCCGTCACCGGAGCGTCCTGGCTCGGCCGACGCCTGCTTCCTTGCCTCTGTTGCGGCGCGGGGCCGACGGCGACGTCACTCGACATCTATGAGACAGCGTGGCTCACAGAACCTTAGCGGTACGTAAGGTCAAGAAGCCGCGCGCGGACCTCGCCGCGCGCCTGGAGCGTGTGAGGTGAAGGCACGCTGGCAGCCGCAGGTCCGGGCGAAGGCCCGCGAGCCAGAGCCCGAGTTTCGACACCGCTGCACCGGGGCTCGGGCACTGACTGGCGCCCGCAGCTGACCGCCCGGCTGTCCCTCGGGCATCTACCACCGGGCGGGGGTTCAGAGGTCCTTTCGCATGAGAACGCACATCGTCTCGTGGCGACGGATCAACCCGTCAGGTCCTTCCTCGTCCCAGGTATCGGGCTCGCGGCCGTACGCGACGTATCCCAAGCGCTCGTACAGGGCGCGGGCCCGAGGGTTGTCCTCCTCCACGGCGAGTTCGGCCCTGCGCAGGCCGCGGTTCCTGATCCTCTGTTCGGCGGCTCGGATCAGCAGCGTTCCCAGGCCGCGGGACTGGAGTGCCGGGAGTACGGCGAGTTGCCACAAGGTTCCGGCTTTCTCGCGAACCTGGTAGTCGATGCCGCCGATCGCCACCGGCAGGTCCACCGCGGTGCATACAGCCAGGTAGTCCACCTCGCCGGCCGCAGCGCGCGCCAACTCTCGCTCTACTTGGCGCAGGTGGGTGGCCGAGCCCGACCAGGTGCATGCGGGCAGGTCTCGGGGCAGTAGGTCGCGCACGCTGACGGGCATGACGATGGTGGCATCGGTGGAGTCGTGTGCAGTGATCACAGCCGTCAGCATGCCGACCGACGCGATGGCATGGCAATGCTTTTCTCCTGCCTGGGACCGCGCGCGGCGCCGACCTGGCCTGCGGCGGCGTGCTGCCACTTCTCGGGAACATCGAACATCTCGCGGCCTGACCACCACACCGATGGTGTCCGTCAAAGCGGAACAAGCCCACCGCGGTCCTGCACGTCTTGCGAGTGCTGGTTCATGGCACCCACGCGGCACCAGTGCTCGGCCTTCGCCGACTTCAACCGCAGGACGGGGACGAGGCCGGCGGGCACCTGCACGCGGTGCTCCGTGGTAGCAACGCCTCCCAAGGTGCGGCAAGCGAGCCATCAGGTTCCAACCCGTAGCGGTTGAAGCGCCTCAGGTCTTGGAGGCGGCCCCCTTCTCGAGTAGCGAGGCGATTTTGTAGGACCTCAATGAGGATTGTTGCGCTTCTACGGCGCGTTGGTACCAGGCGATGGCCTTTTCAACGCGGCCCATCTCTCCCAAAACGTCGGCTATGTCGCTCACGACGGTGTGGTCACCGGCTTCCGCAGCGTGCTGATACCAGGCAAGCGCTTTGGCGGTGTTCCCCGCTGCCCTCAGCCTTGAGGCTAGTGTCCTGCGCCAGAGATCCGTCGGCAGAGGCGGGCGAGGGAGTCGAGGATTTCTTCGGCTGTTTTGGTCCAGATGAACGGCTTGGGGTCT